>CAINOO010000335.1 GCA_903851535.1 uncultured Chlorobiaceae bacterium
AACAGGAGCAAACGATGGCATATCAACGACCAGGTCCATCTGATGAGCGCCGTGGGCATGCTTTTTAGCCGCTTCCACAAAACCATGAAAAATGGGATGTACCTTCTGTACCCTTGATTTCAACTCAGGGTGAAACTGTACACCAACAAACCAGCGGTGCTCCTTCAGCTCGATGATCTCCACCAGCTCGCCGTTGGGGGAGGTTCCGGAAAAAATCATGCCGTTGTCCTCAAAGCTCTTGCGCCAAGTATTGTTGAACTCGTAGCGATGGCGGTGCCTTTCGTTGATCAGAAACTTCTGATAGACCGCATAAGCCTTCGACCCTTCGGTGATAATACAGGGATAGCTGCCCAGACGCATGGTCCCCCCCTTCTCCTTCACCTTTTTCTGGTGCTCCATAAGGTCAATAACCGGAAAACGGGTACGCTTGTTAAACTCCGTGGAGTTGGCATCCTGCATGCCACAGACGTTACGCGCAAACTCAATGGTGGCGCACTGCATGCCAAGACAGATTCCAAGGAACGGAACATTATGCTCCCTCGCATACTGGATATATTTGATTTTTCCCTCAATACCACGATCGCCAAAACCGGGCGCTACCAGAATACCATTAAGCCCCTCCAGCTCCTTTGCAAAATCAAAGGCACTCAACTCGGCATCCTCTGCCCTGAGCAGCTTGACGGTAACCTTAACGTTATTACTTGCCCCTGAGTGAATAAATGATTCGATAATGGACTTGTAGGCATCGGGGTACTCCGTGTACTTGCCACATATGCCGATAGTGACCTCACCATCCTGCGGGAACTTGACCTTGTTGCAAAAATCCCGCCAGTAATCGAGTTTAGGCTCCTTGAATTTCTTCAGACCAAGCTTTTTCAGCACACGCAAATCAAGCTTTTCGTTGAGAAGCATCAGCGGTACCTCGTAAATCGTGTCACAATCGTTCAGACCAATAACATCAAGTTCGTTGACATTGCAGAAATGACCAACCTTGTTTTTGATATCACGTGAGAGTGGTTTTTCGCTGCGGCAGACAAGGATGTCTGGCTGAATACCAACCCCCAGCAGCATTTTCACACTGTGCTGCGTCGGTTTTGTTTTCAGTTCACTTGCGGCCTTGATATAAGGAACAAAGGTGAGATGAATGTTGAGCAGGTTGCTGTCGCCCATATCAAGCTTCATCTGCCGCATCGCTTCAAGAAAAGGGAGCGACTCGATATCGCCAATCGTCCCGCCAATCTCCGTAATGAGCACATCAAGATCACCGTTTTTGGCCTGTTCAGCCATCCGATCCTTGATTTCATCAATTACATGGGGCACAACCTGAACCGTTGCTCCGAGATATTCGCCACGGCGCTCCTTGTCGATGACCGATTTATAGACCCGTCCCATCGTCAGATTCGAAGACTGCGTCGTCGATTCATCAAGAAAACGTTCATAATGGCCAAGATCAAGATCCGTTTCAGCCCCGTCATCGGTCACATAGACCTCGCCATGCTGGTAAGGGGACATGGTACCAGGATCCACGTTAATATAGGGATCATATTTCTGTATGGCCACCTTCAAACCACGTGACTTGAGCAGCATCCCGAGAGAGGCCGACAGAATTCCCTTGCCGAGCGAGGAAATCACCCCTCCGGTCACAAAAATATGTTTGACATTTTTCGGTCGAGCCATGAAACCGTCCGTCCTTGATTAATGATAAATAAAATCCATAAATTATTGCACCGCCTGATGGGAGCCGTCACAGAAAGGAAAATTCTGCGAACGGCCACAAGCACATATTGCTACGGTTTTTTCTTCCTTGATCTCCACTTTTGCCGGATGAAGACCACTGCCTTTATGAGAACCATCACAGTAGGGCAACGTCTGCGAGCGACCACAGCTACAATACTGTTTTATCCCTGCTTGCTCAATAATGATATAGGGGCCTTTCTTTTCCATATTTCCTCCATTGTTTGGAATAACTATAAAAACAGATCAATCTGGCCATCAGGGTCTTCCAAAGGCAACTCACTATCAATCTCCTCATCGCTCTTCGGCACTCGTGCAAGGGCTGAGATGACATCCCCGGCCATCAGCCTGACAAGCCTGACCCCTGAAGTGTTCCTTCCAGTCAGACGAATATCTGAGACATGCTGACGATTCACAATACCATGTGCCGTAATGATGATCAGATCATCATCATCATTGACATCAAGAAGACCAATGAGCGCACCAACCTTTTCATGAGCCTTGAGCGTAATAACTCCGCGTGCACCACGCCTCGTAAGGCGATAATCCTCCACACGACTTCTCTTGCCAAAACCGTTGTCGGTCACAGCAAGCAGCGCCGTATCAAAACGCTTGGTGGTCACCATTGAAATACACCTCTCACCCTCATCAAGCGTAATACCCTTGACACCCATGGCAGTACGTCCCATCACACGGATTTCGGCCTCCGGAAAGCGTACTACAAAGCCTGAACTCTTGGCAAGAATAATCTGATGATCACCATCGGTCAGACGGGCATCAAGCAACTCGTCGTGCTCCTCAATGGTAATGGCCGCAATACCATTTTTTCTCGGATGGGAAAAGTCTTCGAGAGCTGTTTTTTTAACGATACCATTGGTCGTCGCCATGACAATGAAACCCGGTTCGTCAAAATTACGGATATTGATGTAAGCCCTGATCTTCTCATCCTGCTGAAGTTCCATGATATTAGCCAGCGCCCGGCCTCTTGCCGCACGTCCAGCCTCGGGAATTTCATAGACTTTCAACCAGTGACAACGGCCCCTGTTGGTAAAGAAAAGAATATAGTTGTGGGTAGAGGCAATAAACATATGCTCGACAAAATCGTCATGCTTCGCCTGTGCCCCTGTCACACCCTTCCCGCCCCTTGCCTGGCGGCGGTAACCTGAAACCGGGAATCGCTTGATAAAGCCTTCATGGGTAATGGTGATCACCACATCTTCCTGGGCAATCATATCTTCAATGGAAAAATCCCCCTCCTGAGGCACAATTTCAGTCCGGCGCTCGTCACCGTAGACCTCCCTGACCTTCAGCAGCTCTTCGCGGATAATCTGCATCTGCTTCTCGGGACTGCCAAGAATAAAGCGCAGCTCCTCAATGAAGGCAAGAACCTCCATGTACTCCATATCGATCTTTTTGCGCTCCATCCCTGTCAGACGCTGAAGACGCATCTCAAGGATTGCCTTAGCCTGCAACTCAGAGAGGCCAAAGCGCTCAATAAGCCGCTCCTGGGCTGTTGAGGCATCCGGTGACTCACGAATCGTGGAAATTACCTCATCAAGATTATCAAGACAGATCTTCAATCCCTCAAGAATATGGGCCCGCTTTTCGGCTGTCGCAAGATCGAACTGCGTCCGGCGTAGAACAATCTCGTTGCGATGCTTGATATAATAGACCATCATCTCCTTGAGATTGAGGATCCTTGGCACGCCATCAACCAAAGCCAGCATGATTACCCCGAAGGTATCCTGCATCGGTGTATGCTTGTAGAGGTTGTTCAGCACAACCTTTGCCACAGCATCACGCTTCAACTCAATCACCAGACGCATACCGTCGCGGTCAGACTCGTCGCGAATATCGGCAATACCTTCAAGTTTTTTATCGTGCACCAGCTCAACAATCTTCTCAATCAGCCGCACCTTGTTCACCTGATAGGGAAGCTCGGTAACCACAATGGATTCCCGACTGTTTTTCGGGGTAATCTCCACAATGGCCCGCGCACGAATCACCACCTTGCCCCTGCCGGTCAAGTAAGCCGAACGGACACCCTCGTACCCATAGATAATGCCACCGGTTGGAAAATCCGGTGCGACAACATATTTCATGAGATCAGCCACCTCCAGCTCCGGATTGGCAATAAGGGCTATCATGCCATCCACAATTTCACGAAGATTTTGCGGAGGAATATTGGTCGCCATACCGACCGCAATTCCCGACGAACCATTCGCAAGGAGGTTGGGAATTGCTGAAGGCAGAACGGTAGGCTCCTCAAGGGAGTCATCAAAATTAAGGGAGAAATCGACGGTGCCCTTGTCGAGATCCTTCAGCATCTCACCGGCAATGGCCTTCATGCGCACTTCAGTGTATCGCATAGCAGCAGGAGAGTCGCCATCAACCGAACCAAAGTTACCCTGACCGTCAATCAAGGGGTAACGCATCGAAAACTCCTGCACCAGGCGCACCAGACTGTCGTAAACTGCGGTATCACCATGAGGATGAAACTTGCCAAGCACTTCACCAACAACACGGGCCGACTTTTTATGAGGCTTCCCAGCCTGAAGACCAAGTTCATGCATACCGAAAAGAACCCTGCGGTGAACCGGCTTCAAACCGTCCCGCACATCAGGCAACGCACGACTGACAATGACCGACATCGAATAATCGAGATAAGAACCCCGCATTTCTTCTTCAATACTGATCGGGACTATT
>CAINOO010000336.1 GCA_903851535.1 uncultured Chlorobiaceae bacterium
CGCTGCTTCCGGGTTGAGAGAAAGTCCCACTGTATCTCGGAAAACCAGACAAGCCTGAAGCGGTCTGGCAGTTTACAGGGTGCTCCCCTGTCGGACGACAAGTTCATAAATCTGCACTTTTTCATACCATGCCCGCAAGAGCGGCTTGACTCCTGTAAGATAAAACAACGGGTGACGGATACGAAACTCTGTGCTTCGGAGAACGACAAATCCTGCACGCGTGAAAAGAGAAAGAGCAGAACGGCGCGTCATCTCGTGAAAGTGATCGGGGCTTGCAAGAAAGGACGGTTTCCAGAGAGGCATGGAGACGAAAAGCCGTGCATCCTTGCCTTCCAAAATACGCTTGATTGCAAGCAGCGCATGAAGCGGGTTGTAGAGATGCTCAAGCACCTCGAAGGCGGTCACCACTCCAAACAAGCCCGAAAGTGGTTCAAGGTCAAGATCAACTGTTGTGTTTTCGAAAGGGCAACCGAAATGCTTCTCCAGCGATGCGGTAAAGGGTGTTCGATCGCCCAGATCCAGCCCGCTGGCACATGACGCACCAGAAAGTGAAGAGCCCGCGAGAAATCCAAGGGTTTTCCTCCAGCGGACAAGATGAGCCTGATCACGAAGATAGGCTCCATCAATGATGGTTCTGCAACCGCTCTCCATACTCTATCTGCTCCTGACCGATTCCTTGCCGGAATTGTTCACGCTCAACGCATCCCATAAACTTCCGGCAAGACGCAGGGGAAGCAAAAGGAGATAGAGCGCCATACCGCTCCAGGCGCGGTGTTTTTTGAAAAGACGAAGCGCCCCAACACTTTTTTTTGCCAGCTTCCGCAGCAGGCTGCCTTGCAGCGATGCCGACACCCTGTGCCATACCCTTGAGGAGGGCACATAGTTGATACTCATCCCCCGAGCGCGAAGCCGCAAAGAGAGATCAACATCCTCCGCATACATCCTGAACCCTTCATCAAAAGCCCCGACAGACTGAAAATCACGGCAGCGCATGGCAATACAGCAACCCGTCGCATAGCCGGTAACGCCGGGACGGTCGAACTGTGGCGCATCTTTGTGCCTCAGCCCCACATGACGGATCAGACCGGTCGAAAGCGTCACCATTCCACCGGCATACCAGAGCGTGTCGGGCCGATCCAGACAGAAAATTTTTGGCACAGCAATTCCTGCCAAGGGGTTGCGTTGCAGCGTCTCGATCAGTGGTGCACAAAATCCGGCATCAACAAGGGTGTCGTTATTCAGAAAGATGACAAATTCGGACTTCAACTCCAGAACGCGCCGGAATCCGGCATTGTTGCCCCCTGCATAGCCGATATTGGCGGGGAGAAGCAGCATCTCTATTGCCGGAAAAGCCTCGCTGATCCTCTCCGCAGAGCCGTCGGTTGATCCATTATCAACAACAAGAACCCTGCATGAGGACGACTGAACTGCGGCAAGCGACTCCAGACAGGCAAGAGTATCATCTGCGCCGTTCCAGTTCAGCACCACAATAATGCACAA
>CAINOO010000337.1 GCA_903851535.1 uncultured Chlorobiaceae bacterium
CGCTTGACGGGGTGCTTGAACACGAATACTACCGTGAAGAGCCGGTGAAGATGAGTTTCGCTCATCGTGTCCGTCGGCAGTCGATCAAGGGAATGGAGTCGGCAGAGGGGTTGCAGCGACTGGTTGACAAATCGAACCGTCAGCTCAGCCTGCCCCCAGACGGTATTCTGCTAACCTCCACACTTGCAACGCTGCTCGGTGTCAGGCCGGGCGACAAGATGCAGATTGATTTTTTGCAGGGGCGGCAACGTCACCGGGAGCTGCTTGTCGGCGGCACCATCGATGAAATTCTCGGGCTTTCAGCCTACATGAAGCTTGGTGCACTGAACCGTCTGGCGGGTGATGGCGGAGCGCTGAACGCGGCATATCTGCGTCTCGATCAGACAAAGGCTCCGAAACTCTACACCACCTTCAAGGGTATGCCGGGAGTGTCGGGAATCATGATGCTGAAGGCGATGAAGCAGAGCTTTGATGAACTGATTGCCCGGAGCATGAACACTTCGACGGTCATCCTTACCTCCTTTGCTTGTGTGCTTGCTTTTGCCGTGGTCTATAATGGTGCCCGCATTTCACTTTCCGAGCGGGCACGCGAATTGACAAGCCTCCGGGTGCTTGGTATGACAAAAGGGGAAATTTCTTTTATTTTACTTGGAGAGCAGGCTTTGCTGACGATGGCGGCAGTACCGGTCGGGTTTCTGATTGGCATCGGGCTTTCTGCACTGCTTTCCCATGCGCTCAGTTCAGAACTGTACAGGCTCCCATTGGTCTTCAGCGCCTTTAACTTTCTCTTTGCCTTTATGGTTATTGTTCTTGTCTCGGTTGTCTCCGCATTTCTGGTCAGAAGGCGGCTTACCAGCCTTGATTTGGTTGAGGTTTTAAAAACGAGGGAATAGATTATGGTACTTTCGAAAACACAGCGTATTGCCGCAATTTCGGTTGCCGTGGCAGCACTCATTCTTTTTTTTGTCTTTCGTCCCTCTCCGCTTCCCGTGGATTCGGGTGTGGTGCGGCGTGCTCCGCTGCAGGTAACGCTTGAAGGGGAGGGAGTGACCCGGGTGAATGACCGTTTTGTTCTTGCCGCTCCCGTCAGCGGAGAGTTGGAGAGGATAGAGCTTGAAGAGGGTGACAGCGTCCGCAAGGGGAGCGTGGTGGCATCGTTGCTTCCTGCGCAGCTCGACAGCCGTGAGTACCGTGAAGCATCTGCCAGATCGGGGGCGGCCCGGGCAGCTCTTGACGAGGGGGTTGCCCGGCAACGAAGGGCTGATCTCTCCCTTGCCCAGGCAGAACGCCGCTTCAGGCGTTACCGTAACCTCTATGGTGAAGGAGCTGTTTCAAAAGAGGCTTATGAACTTGCGGAAATCGAGGCTCAGACGTTGCGCAAAGAGAGTCAGGCAGCCCGGTCAGGGGTTGAGGCTGCCCGTTATAATTTTGTTGCGCTTCAGGCAGTTGTAGACCGGCAGTTGTCAAAAAAGCCGGTAAAGGTGCTCTCCCCGGTTGACGGTCGTGTACTCCGCATCCATGAGCAAAGTGAACGGGTTGTGAGTGCCGGTTCACCGCTGGTCGATATCGGCGATCCTTCGGCCATTGAAGTGGTCATCGATCTGCTCTCTTCTGATGCCATCAGGGTAAAGCCGGGCAACAGGGTGGTAATCATGGACTGGGGTGGTGACCGGGAGCTGCAAGGGGTGGTGAAAACGGTCGGGCCAGCCGCCTTTACCAAAACGTCGGCACTTGGTATTGAAGAGAAACGGGTAAATATTGTGGCGGTTCTCAGCAAGGATGAGCCGCTGCTTGGCGATAATTTTCGTGTACAGGCAAGTATTGTGCTCCGTGAAGCGGCCGATGTGCTCCAGGTGCCGGTCAGCAGCCTTTTCAGGGGAAAAGAGGGATGGCACCTTTTTGTTATTGAAGATGGCCGGGCGGTTGAAAAGGGGGTGACGGTCGGGATGCGGGGTACCTTGCAGGCGCAGGTGCTTGCAGGGGTCAACGTGGGGCAGCGGGTGGTGATACATCCCACCAATGAGCTCAAGGATGGCATGATGGTGAAAGCGCAGGAGTGAGGGTTCAGAGAGGGAGGTGTGTCCCTCAGTCGCAGTCGTGCAGCAAAAAAGAGCACTTGCACGTTTCCCGGTACGGAGTAACTTTACCTGCACTATGAGCAACAATACAACAACAGCAGAAACAGCGGCCCAGCCGCATTCCACGATCCTCATTATTGGCGGTGGTGCCGCAGGGATGGCAGCGGCCATTGCTGCACGGCGAAGCGCAAAAGCTTCCGGGCAGCCCTGTTCGATAACCATACTTGAACGGAATTTCCGTTCCGGAACAAAAATCAGGATATCGGGGGGCGGTAAATGCAATGTGACCCACCGGGGTACTCCGGCAGAGCTGCTTGAGCAGGGCTTTTTGCGGCGCAATGAGGCGCGTTTTTTGCGTCATGCCCTTTACAGCTTTTCAAACAGCGACCTTCTTGCCCTCCTCGGTTCGCGCGGTGTTGAGACCGAAGAGCGGCCTGACGGAAAGGTTTTTCCCCTCAGTGGAGATGCTGTGACCGTTGCCCGCGCCTTTGAGGAGTTGCTGCAGGAGTCGAAGGTTGAGCAGTACTACTCCTGCCGGGTTCGGCGCGTCGAACGCAAGGGCGAGCTTTTTGTTGTGACCACTGCCGTGACCACTGCCGACAAGGTCTTCACGGCAGATCGTCTCATTCTGGCTACCGGTGGGGTCTCCTGGTCAAAAATCGGTACAACGGGTGACGGCCTTGCCATTGCCCGAGCATTTGGCCATACCATAACAAAACCTTCGGCAGCTTTGGCACCCCTGTTCACCCTAAAAGCACCTCCAGCCTCTCTTTCAGGGCTGGCGCTGCGTTCAATCACTCTGGTTGCCACTGCCGGAGGGCGGAGTGTGGAGCGTCGTGGCGACCTGCTCTTTACGCATCGCGGCTTCAGTGGGCCAGCGGCACTGTCGCTTTCACGCGATGTTGCTGAGCTGATGGGTGAATCGGGCAATTGCTCCCTTTTTGCCGACCTCTTTGCGCAGCAGAGCAGCGCTGAACTGGAAGCCGAGCTTTTGAAACAGGCTCGCAAGAGTGGCACACAAATGGTTCGCAAGTTTTTGCAGGGATGCCCGATAGCTCCCCACAAAGGTTCTTTTTGTGTGGCTTCGCATGGCACAATTCCTACGGCTCTTGTCCCCTTTATCATGCGTCATGCGGGTCTCGAAAATGAGGTAACCTGGAGTGGACTTGCAAGGGAGAAGCGGCTCTCGCTGCTCTCTGTGCTCAAGCGCTTTCCCCTTGGCAGCGTGCGTGATGTGCCGCTTGACCAGGGCGAAATCTCTGCCGGAGGCGTTTCGCTGGGAGAGGTGAACCCCAAAACAATGGCTTCAAGGGTTGTGCCGCACCTTTTTTTCTGCGGAGAACTTCTCGATTACGCTGGTGAGATTGGCGGCTTCAACCTGCAGGCCGCATTCTCCACCGGCTGGGTTGCAGGTGTACATGCGGCCAAGGCAGAGCAGTGATGAGTTGTCAGTTATCCGCAATATTTTTATTCTGAGCAGGAATAAACAGGCTCTTTTGTGATGCTGTCCATCATTCGAACTTCAAACCGATACGATTCGATGTCGAAGGAGAACTTTGGATTATCGTGAAAGATGACCTGCCTTTTTTCGAAGCGCACCTTCATGGGGATGCTCACCTTGCGCTCATCACCACAGACGTTGTTTTTTACCCCAGGATGGAAGAGTTCGGTCGTCCCCCCGGATGCCGAAACATGGATGGCATGGTCTACGGTACTGAGCGCCTCTATGGAACCATCCTCCGCAAGCTGGACAGAGTTGATGTCGCCGTGGATGCCGTTCGGCTCATTATCGTAGGAGGAAATGAGCCCGATCGGGGTAAGAATCTCCAATTTTTTGAGTGGTTCAAAGGAACGGATTGCCCCTGACTCATAGAAGGCCAGCCCTTTTCTCACCGTGACGGCTCCCATCGGCGTCTCAATTGTCAGGGTCTGGCCCGGCCAGAGGGTGATGCTTTTCAGCGCACCGCTTTCGTAAAACTGCAAGCCAATCACCTTGGCGGCAAGGGTTCCCAACGGCGACTGAAAGGAGAGGGTCGTGGCAAGGGCAAACTCATTTTTCCACGACCAGAAGCCGCTCAGCTTGCCATCAAGCGGAAAGATGCGTTTGATGTTGCCATTTTTATGAAAGGTAACCAGCTCAGCGGGTATACTTCCGACCGGTGTTTCAAGCATGGTTTGCGATTGCAGGGCAATTGATTTCAGTGCTCCATCCTTGTAGAAGTACATTGGC
>CAINOO010000338.1 GCA_903851535.1 uncultured Chlorobiaceae bacterium
TAAGGATAAAAAATTTAGCAAAGAGATATTTAAAAACACCTTCAAAAAACAATGCAAGCATGGTTTGCATGCTTACCAATATTTTGAAGAACTGAAAAAATGGGATGGTTTTATAGAGGCAATTACAGATGAATTTTTGATCCACTTTCATTATTATCTGAAAATGGCATTTAACTTACAAAATACCGTAGAGCATTTTATCATCCACCAACTCACAGTGATGAAATTAAATGCTATGCAAGGTTAAAGAGCTTGCCTGCCCAAACACACGAACAGACAAAAACGCAAGACAGAATAACGAATGACGAGAACGGCCAGCTTGTAACAAAGGACCCATAACCCTTACAGCTTTCGAATGGATAAAATAACTCTTTCCGAGCGGGATGTTGAGGATAACAATCACTTCCTTAGCGACGGGATGCAGCCGACGCTCAAGGGCGAACCGATGGCTTGCCTTTTGATAGACAAGAGGGGGATGGTGCCGAACTTTTTATTTGGCTTATCAAAAGATTCAACAGATGCTGCCAGTTATAATCGGACTGTTGAGTGGCTTCACGGCACCCAACGGAGCTGGAGATAAGCCTGGGGTCAGGGAGCGGGAAAGAGTGAATAGGCCCGTGAAAGAGAACAGGCAGGCAACAGGTAGGTAAAGACGTTGCTGGCGCACGAATCGAGCAGCCGGTTGGAAAAATCAGCAATGAATGCTTTTCTCTGTTTTTTTTATCGGGGAATTTTCTTAAAATAGCGCATCATAATTGTTCTTTCGTAGCTGGTGCCGGTTTAAATGCCGGAGAATAGGGAATTACGTGAAAATCGTAAACTGTACCCGCAACTGTACAACGGTTAACCTCCAAAAGCCATGCATGGCCACATGCACAAGTTTTTGCTGGTTGTTTCAGGTCACTGCACATTTTTCCTTCCTCGGAAAACTGCGGGAAGGCCTGCAACAGAATGAAGCCGTTATAGTCAGGAGACCTGCCAGTTATTTTTGCATTACAAGATCGGACTACGGGTTATAGTCGGGGCAAAGCTGTATCTTTTTTTGCATTGCTTTCTTTATGATCTTTTTGCAGGGTATTTTTGCTTGATGTTGCAGAACATCCTGAACCGTTCAGGGCTTCGGCTCCTGTTTCGAGTTTCTGTTTTTCTTGCGAAATGCTCTTACAAAAAAATCAGCAGCACTGTTTTATCCCAGTTACACGCAGCCTTTGGATAGCCCCTGTCAGTTGATGTTTTTCTAAAACTGAAAACAGGTGAAACAAAAATGAACAAAAAAGTATTTCTCGTTGTCATGGCAGGCCTGCTCTGCAGCAAGGGGCTTTTTGGTGCCGAGTCATCAAAAAGGTTTACCGGAGAGGAGGTTGTTGTCACGGCAACAAAAACCCTGAATTCCATCAGCAATGCCGGAGGAGCATCGGTAACAGTTATCACGGCTGATGATATCAAGGCTTCAGGAAAGGGAACTGTAGAGGAGCTGCTCAAAGGTGTCGTTGGTATCGATGTCGCATCCAATGGTGGGGCCGGTTCCATGACCTCCGTCTTTATCAGGGGAGGTGATGCGAAAAACACGCTTGTGCTGATTGACGGGGTTCCCATCAACGATCCTGCATCGACAAACCGTACGGCCACCCTTGCCAATCTTACGCTTGATAACGTTGAAAAGATTGAGGTGGTTCGTGGCTCCCTGAGTGTTTTGTACGGAAGCAATGCCACTGCGGGCGTGATCAATATTCTGACAAAAAAAGGGGATGGCCCTCTGAATTTTTATGCGGCTCTTGAAGGCGGCTCATACGGCACCCGAAAGATCTATGGCGGCTTGAATGGAAAGAGCGGGAATTCACGATATGCAGCAACCCTTGCACGACTGAAATCGGATGGTTTTTCTTTTGCCGACAATCGTAATCCTGCCATTGCGCATGAGGGAAATACCAGTGAAAAAGATGGCTATACAAATACGACGCTTTCTGCTTCTTACTCGTATGATTTCTTGCCGGAAACGGTTCTTGAGGCCACATTCCGGTATACCGATTCATCGGTAAAGTATGATGACACGGCCAACGGGTATACCGGTGACCGGTTTAATTTCAATATGGCGACCTATGGTTCAGACCCGGACCCCTACGGTTTGAAGGAGCAGCATAATGACAGTCGGCAGTATGTAGGACGGATGGCCCTGAAAAACACCGGCAAGTTGCTTGTATCGACGCTTTTTGCCCAGTTTACCGATGAAAACAGGAATGATTTCAATAATGACGGTCTTAAAACAACCAACTTTATTGGCGGAATGTATGAGGCGGGATGGCAGGGTGACCTGAATGTTACGGAGTCAAATACCCTGACCTTCGGCTTGTCGGGCAAAAATGAAAACATGCAGTATCATGATTATCTTTGGGGTTCCTCCACTATTGACAAGTCGGTACTCTCTGCGAATACCTGGCTGCAGGATCAATGGAGTATTGCCGGCGCCAAAGTGGTTGCAGGAATTCGTTATGAGGATCATGAGATTTTCGGCAGTAAAGTTACCGGCAGAATCGCTCCGTCATACACGATAGGCGATACCGTAGTCAAGGCAAGTTATGGTACCGGTTTTCTTGCTCCTTCGCTCTATCAGCTTTATTCCGATTATGGATCAGAGACACTCAAGCCTGAAACAAGCACTGGATGGGATGTTGGAATCGAGCATCGTCTGCGTGAAAATCTTCGGGGAGGAGTTACCTGGTTCAGCTCTGTTTTTGATGAACGGATTGATTTTGATATGGTAACCTGGAAATATTCACAAGTTGCGGGTGAGTCGAAAAGTTGTGGTATCGAAAGTTTTCTTGAATGGCGGCCACTCGAAGCCCTCCAGCTTACCATGAATTACACGTATAATCAGACGGAAAATCCTTATGGCGAGCAATTCGTTCGTCGTCCTGCAAACAAGGCGGGTATCAGCGGACGATACCGCATTGGCAGGTCAGGGCGTTTAAGTGCCAATGTGCAATGGGTTGATGAGCGAAAGGAGGTCACGTCGTCAAGGGATCTGAACGGCAATCCTGTCAGCAAACTGCCCGACTATTTTCTTCTCAATCTTGCGGGATCATGGAATTTGAGTGACAAGGTTGAACTTTATGGCAGGATCGACAATGTGCTTGATACCTGGTATGAGGAGGCATGGGCATACGCAACGCCGGGCAGGTCTGCCTATGCCGGAATAAAAGTCAGCTTCTGAGCATGGTTAGACGGCTGCAAAGTAGAGCTTTTATGTACTTGCCGAATGTGTTGAAACCCTTATATGCCACGAAACATGGTAAAGAGAGAAAAAGAGTCAGGGGCTCTGGCCATCTTTGGTACAGCCTCTGACGTTGGCAAAAGTATCGTCGCTACGGCGCTCTGCCGGATTTTCAGCAATGCCGGTATAGATGTTGCCCCTTACAAGGCACAGAACATGTCGAACAACTCCGGAGTCACCCCGGACGGCCTTGAAATCGGTCGGGCGCAGATTGCCCAGGCCGAGGCCGCCCGGGTTGTGCCAACGGCTGATATGAATCCTGTGCTTTTGAAGCCGAACTCTGATACCGGAGCACAGGTGGTACTGCAGGGTAAAGTTTGCACCACAGAGACGGCTAAAGGCTATTTCAGGGATACGACACTCTGGGCAGAGGCGGCGCGAGAAAGCCTTGAGCGACTCATGCAGCGCCACGAACTGGTCGTTATCGAAGGGGCTGGATCATGCGCGGAGATGAACCTCTACGATCGCGATTTTGTCAATTTCAGAACGGCCCGTCTCTCCGGCGCACCCGTTATTCTGGTTGCCGACATTGACCGTGGTGGCGTCTTTGGCCAGGTGGTTGGAACCCTTGCAGTTCTTCCTCCCGAAGATCGCGCATTGGTTAAAGGAGTGATCGTCAACCGTTTTCGCGGCGATATTGAGCTGTTCCGTGATGGCGTGGAGATGCTTGAGTCGATGACCGGCATCCCGGTGCTTGGGGTTATCCCTTA
>CAINOO010000339.1 GCA_903851535.1 uncultured Chlorobiaceae bacterium
ACAGGATACAAACGAAGAGAAATGACCTGCAAAGACTGAAATGAATACTACCGGAAAGCAGAATGTCAGGAAAAGCATTACCATACATCATCACTTCCTTTATATACAGACAATTTATAGTAAACTCCAAAAAAGGACAAACTCCCCTTTTCCCCGAAAGCAATCCCCATTGCAGATAAGATGCATAAATATGGTTATCGCTTTACGATGATATCCTGAACAACAGGTGCCTCTTTTGCAATCGCTATTGCCTCCTCACGTTTTTTAAGCAGCAATGCCGCGAAGGGATGATGTTTATTGCCCTGGATGTTCAACGGCAGTGCAACGCTCTGAAACAGTTCATTTTCAAGCGTCCAGGGCTCATCATGTTCAACCCAGGTTACAAAAGCATTGTTCTCCATCCATGAATCAAGCCACTGCTCGCCTTGGCTGGTTAACGTCATTTTTTTTCCACTCCCGACCCTTCTCAGGGGAAAATAACTCTGTGACGCAAGCAGAATGCCCAGCGAGCGTCGAAGGGTTGATTTATCGGCATTCCCCTGAAAATGGTAACGAACCCTTTGCTGAAGAGTTTGCGTGGAATCGGCCTTCCCTTTTTTGTCGGGCGAACTTCCCGCATAGAGCAAGCTCAACCCTTCATGGATAAGACATCCCTCAACAGGAACACCATTCGGCACCTCTCTGAAGAACCACGCATAGAGACCATGTACCTTGGGAACCGGGCATGGATTTGAAAGAACTTCCGCTCTTGAGTAAAGATGCCCGGGATGTGAAAAAAGGTTTTCCATCAGTATTTTTTTGATTCAAAGTAGCAAAGCAGGAACAAATATATCGAAAAACCGTGCCGCTCCTGAAATGTCATTCATTCAATGCCCGATGTATCAGCGCCGGAGTGTGCTGCACCGTACGGACGAAATGAACATCCGGCTTACCGAAAACCATTGCATAACCAATAACATGATCATCCGGTATGCCGAGACGCTGGCGATTCAAGGGCAACAGATCGTTGATGACCTTGTATACCAGACCATTCCAGACCGTACCAACCCCATTGGACTGGGCGAAGAGTTCAAAGTAGGAGAGGGCTATCAAACAATCCTGCACCGGAGATGCCACACACTTTGGTGCCGAAGCGACCAGCAAATGAGGAGCGTCACGAAAGAGAAGATCAACATGATGCTTCTCCCATATTTTGACAAAATTGGTATAGTACTCCATCCCGGCAGGCAAGGTGCTTTCTTTTACCATTTTTCCCAACCCGGCCATCACGTCATCACGAAATTGCGCCATCTTCTCCTTGCTATCGAGCACCGTAAAACGAACCTGGCGTGAGTTCACTCCGGTTGGAGCGTGCCAGGCAACATCAAGGAGATGCTGAAAAAGCGCTGGATCAAGATTTTCATTTTTGTAGCGCCTCACCGAGCGTCGCCCTTTGATCAGTGTCTCCAGTGCAACAGGATCGGGATAGCCACCTGTGACGCCTGTGAGAGCAATACTCCCTGCCGGATCCAGCCCAAGGATAGAGATCGACCCTGTCGGGCAGATCGCCAGACAGTGCTGGCACTTATAGCAGCTTGCCTCTTTCTCGGGGGCAATGAAGGGATAGCCATCATCCCCCATAGCTATAATACGTGCAGGGCAATCGGCTGCACACTCACCACACAGGGTGCAACTTTCCTTTTGTACTTCGAAATCAAGCATCTTTTTTTTAAATAATTTTTTTAATAGAGACTCATATACCAAGACATTGAGCAAAAGCCAAATAGCTCATAGCTCCCCTTCCTTGTTTTTTTCAGGAGATCATTGTTCTACATCATTACTATTCATGAACCTGATTCCTTCAACAGCACTATCTCATCATCAAGACCATGACGAATCAGCTCAATGTTGCCAGAGCTTTTTGACAGAGAATCGCCGGAGAGTAGTAGAAGCTCAAACGGAAAAAATGCCGGATGTTTCAACAATATAGTCAAGGACACCTTACCTCCTGGAATTGCGTACAGTGCCGACTCGATCAACAAGCCAGCCAGTGTTCGTTCATTAATCTGCATTAAAGGAGCCTTCTTGTAGCAGCCCTTGATACCGGATTCCTGCAAAACACCCCAGGCAACAAAAGAGCGAACCGCGTACCGGGCATTTCTGGCCACTGTCTCCCGATCTCCATATTGCTCCTTTATGCGATTAAATATCTGCACCTGGGTCACGCTTTCCTGAAGGCTCAATAGGCGGCCAACCTGTTTTGCTACATTAAACC
>CAINOO010000340.1 GCA_903851535.1 uncultured Chlorobiaceae bacterium
GGGCGAAGCTTGCTTCTGTAAAAAGATCAAGCGATACGCTCAACGGATGCAGATAACGCAAACCGATACTGCAGCCTGTTTCAACGCCCGTTTTTGGAGCCGAAAGTGAATTGATGAATGGTTCAAACACCAGTTGCAGGTCTGGTCGAAATACCTGCTGCCCGGTCAAAGCTTATCGAACAAATACGGAGCATGCTTTTCACTCTCTCTGGAGTAGCTGATCCTCTTTTCGCTGCTCTGCCTGCCAGATTTATTTCGGGGGGAGTTCCCTGACAACCTGATGGTAAGGGTTTCGGCCAGAGGGGGAAGGGATGGTCAACCCGCAACTGCCCATGTCGATTACATCAAGGAGTGGATCAACGCTATTTCCTTTGCTGATCGCGCACGAATTATCGGACTGTAAACCTCTGTCACCAAGAGTGCTGCTCACACCACAGCTTCCGCCAAATGGGCCTCCACAAGCTTGCGACGAAGCACTTTGCCTACGGTTGATTTCGGCAGTACCTGAATGAATTCAACATGTTTGGGCACCTTGTAGGCAGCCAGGTCTTTGCGACAGTGCTCACGGAGTTCATCAACACTCAACTGGTAGCCCGGACGCAGCACAATCCACGCCTTGACAGCCTCGCCCTGATAGGGGTCGGGCACTCCGGCTACCCCAACTTCAAGAACTGCGGGATGGACAGCTATGGCCTCTTCAACATCGCGAGGCCAGACCTGGAATCCGCCGGGTTTGATAACATCTTTTTTGCGATCAACAATAAAAAGGTAGCCATCCTCGTCGAGATAGCCGAGATCGCCGGTAAAGAGCCAGCCGTCACGGAGTACAAGTGCCGTTTCCATCGGATTCTGCCAGTATTCCTTCATGAGCTGGGGAGCACGCATGATAATTTCCCCTATTTCGAGCTCGGCGAGAGTTTCAAGACCACTTTCCGGGTCAACAATTCGTATCTCGACATCGGGGATGGGAATGCCTACGGAACCATGCTTGTAGGTGCCAAGAATCGGGGTAAAGACCGAGGCAAGCGCAGATTCGGTAAGACTGTAGGCATCGATGATCCTGCCTCCCGTCAGCTCTTCAAAACGTTTTTTGGTTTCGAGCATGAGCGGTGCGGCACCCGAAACACTCAGTTTGAGCGATTTGAGCATTGAGTTATCGCGCTTGACTTTGGGATGGTTGAGCAGTGCCGTAAAGAGGGTGGGCACACCGGGAAGTACTGCTGCTTTCAGGGTTTTAATGGTATGGAGCAGGTCTTCAATATCTCGCGGATTGGGCACCAGTGCCACAGGGTAGCGTTCAATCAGGGCAGCGGTCAGAATGCCGACCTGGGCATAAACATGAAAGAGTGGCATGTTGAGCAGGATAATATCTTTGCCTTTTTCAAGAATGACACTGAACCAGCTTGCGATCTGCATGCCGGTCATTACCATGGCCTGGTGTGAAATGACAACACATTTCGGGTTGCCGGTTGTCCCTCCGGAAAAGAGGAAAATTGCCGGTTCATGATGCTTGATGGCAATCGGTGTAAATTTTTTCCCTGATTGGGCGACAAGAAGAGCGGCCAGCCAATGATCTCCTGA
>CAINOO010000341.1 GCA_903851535.1 uncultured Chlorobiaceae bacterium
AACCATGCGGCAACTTCTTGAATGCTGCAATGATCGCTCGGTCCTGATAAAAACAAGGGAGAGTATCAGGATAAAAAAAAAGACGAAGCACCTCCCGAAAGGGCTCCGTCCTGTAAAAAGCTAAAATCCCCAGGGGCAAAAGGCGCCGGGGCTCCACTCAATTGGCAAAGGTGATATTAAGGTTTCCTTCTGCAAAATCGGCCCCTTCAGTCTTGCGGCCAACAAGAACATTGGGGAGAATAATACTTTTACGGAAGTTATTGATATCGACCAGCAGCTCATCGCCCTTGATATTGACATTAAGCTTCTTCACCTCAACGTTCGGCAGGTAGAGACTCAGCACATATTTCCCGTTGATTTTCTCCAGCATCTGGGTTTTATCGTCCGTGTAGAGGATATCTGCCGGATTGACGTCACCAAACATCTCCTGGCTCAACTGATAGAGCCTTTCTGTATTGATGATTTCTGCCGTCGACTGTTTCACCCTGAAAATAGGCACCGGATAAAAGCAGTTTTCAATCACCCGGAGATATTTGCTCTGAATATCAATAAGACTCTGCAGGTAGCTGTCGGTTGAGCTTGCAGGAAGAATCTTGTTGACAATGGCAGCATCAAGCTTGTAACCGAAGAGATTGAGGTAGGTCTGCACACGCAACGCCTCCTTGATAACCATGTTTTCCGGATTAAGAACAACCCGGAAGGTCGTTATGGATTTATCCTGAAGCATGGCATGAAGCTCTTTCATGTGCGAATTCACCTCCGGCATCAACTTGAAAATATTTTTCTTCGGCATGAACTTGTTCAGAAGCGGAGCCGCAAAACCAATGGCCTTTGAATGCCATCCACCAATTTTATCGGCATACCATCCGTACGACTCGGGCATTCCGAGCAAACGCATGGTCTCTCCTGTCGGGGCAGCATCAACAACAACCACATCATAATCACCCGACCTGGCAGCTTTCCAGATATAGCGCAGACTGATCATCTCCTCCATACCTGGCATGATGGCAAGCTCTTCAGCAACAACCTCATTCGCTCCATCATGCATTAAAATCGATGAAAAATAGGAATAGAGCTCCGTCCAGTTCTCCCTGATTTCCGCCAGGACATTCACCTCCATGGCAAAAAGATTCTTTTCGACCTCTACAGGCGTGGAAGAGAGTTCGGTGCTCAACGCATCGGCAAGACTGTGCGCCACATCGGTACTCATAATCAAAACCCGTTGTCCTCTTCGCGCAATTGCTGTTGCTGATGAAGCTGAAACGGTAGTCTTTCCTACCCCTCCTTTACCCAAGTAAAGAATAATTCTCATGTTGATAATAAAACTATTGAGTGGACTTAATTCTTGACTGAACGCTTTTTATCGATGAGTTGCTCCTTCTCTACCCCAACTCCTGACCCTTCAGGTGAGTGGCATCAGGTGAACCTTCTGCTTCATCAGGAGAGTCATCCAGACTCATCATGTTTTTCACTATGGCCGGCACATCCTCTTCAAGAGTTTTTACGGTAATGGTTTTGCGCTTCGGAGCAGCATCCGCCAGCTCATCCACTCTCACTTCTGCTTTCACGGATGGCCTGGAAACCTCGTTTTTCGGCTCGCCCGGAAAAAAGTCGCTGCTGAAACAATCAGCATTGGGTGTCGCATCATCATCGCTTTTGATTTGAATACTCTTTTTTCTGACACGAGGCTCATTACCGCCATCCGCATCGTGCGCTTTCTCCTGCATCACATCATCATCCGATCCTTCATCATCCATTTTTGGCGAGGGGCGTTGCGGCCTTTTCTTTGCATTCTCACTAAAACTTGAGGAGAGGCGTAAAAGCTTTCCAACAGAGCCAAATACCCCGTCATTTTTGACTGCCGTCTTGACAATATTGAGCACAAAGCGCTCGGCCTGGGGATTATCTGCTATGCTGTTGAGCAATTCATTGAGTGCCGTAAGCATACCGGGAACATGCTGCAGATCACTCTTGACCTGCTCACGAATCTTGAATGGAGTATCACCAATAATTTCCTTCAGTGAACCCGTAATTTTTTTAATTGACGCGGGATCGGTAGGAAGCATGCTCTCAATTCCCCTGATAAAATCAGCCGGGAAAAAACCTTCTGCACTCTCTCCACCCCCTTGCGCTCCGCCTGGCGGAACGCCACCCTGCTGCGGCGCTCTTTCATCCGAAGGATAACCGATGGATGCCTTGTATTGCTCAAGCAAATCCTGACCATAACCTATAGAACTCTCCCGCTGAGGGGAATCTGAAGCGCCAAAACGAAGGGAGATGATTCGAGGCATACAAACACTTCGTGCGCCCTGCAGAATACGGTGAGAAACTTCGTCAGGGAGATCGCTTCGATAATTAAGACCAAGGCGCTCCTCAATGACCGACTCCATAACCGTATGAAGCCGGGTAATCAACTCAGCTTCCCTCAGTTCAACCATATCAAAAATCACATAAACGGGATCCTTCTCCTCACGACGAACCTTGAAATTAAGCGTCGCAAAATCATGGTCTTTATTCCGGCTGCTCACCGTGACAGAGCCAAGATTAAATCGGTCGAGATAATCTTTGTTCGATCCCCTTGCCCAGAAATAAACAGCCTTGTCGCTATAGATCAGGTAATCCTGAAAGGCAATATTTCCAACGCGCTCCTGGTGTGATTCATAAAAAACGCCCTCAAAAAATGCAATCGGATTTTCGCCGGCATTCATGAGCCCTTTCTGAAAAAACTCAGTAACATCACTCTGATCGGTCTGTGCCGAAACATACAACGATAAATTAGCCATTACCCATACCCGTTCACTTGATACTGATTAGCACGCTGAACTGAAATCTATGAAAATTTTATAATAAAGAGAAATGTCCCGATAAAGCCGGGAGTGAAGGGAGGACTTCACAAAAACAAAAAAGGCAGTGAAAGCTTTAACCTTTTCACTGCCTAAGCAAAGAGCATAACGGACGTATGCTTACTCTGCGAACTTTGACTCTACAGCTTTCGAAGGAACGGCATAGCCAGATAATTCAGGTGATGACCCGCGAAGGCTTGCACCAGAACCGCCACCAACGTTACCATAAGCGTTGCGGTTGATTCTCATTGTGCCCTTGCCCAGAGAATCAAACAACAGACCAACAGTCTCCCAATGCCCCTCAACCATCACTTCAAAAACGCGACCGGCTGCAGCAAGG
>CAINOO010000342.1 GCA_903851535.1 uncultured Chlorobiaceae bacterium
ACTGACTAATTCGGAAACAGCAGCTTGATTTCACTGTTGTAATTGGTTACAATAGAATACAATGTCACTGGCCAGGCGCTTCTGTGCCGAATGAAAACAGAGTGAAAAGAGATGAAAATAGAGTCCATACGGTTAAAAAATTTCAAGGCATTCCGGGATGCCGACTTGACAGACCTGCCGAATTTCTGCGTTTTCGTGGGGGCAAATGGCACAGGCAAAAGCACCATATTCTCTGTTTTCGGGTTTCTGAAAGAGGCCATTACCAGCAATGTCAACACAGCGCTGGCGAAGCTGGGCGGAAGTCGGGGATTTTCAGAGGTGCGCAGCCGTAACGCTGCCGGGCCGATTGAAATTGAGCTGAAGTTCCGCGAAAAGAGCGACATGCCACTGACCACCTATTTTCTGCAAATCAACGAGGAAAACGGTCGGGCTGTTATTGAGCGTGAAATTTTGAAATACCGTCGAGGTAGTGGCGGTCAGCCGTGGCATTTTCTTGATTTTTCGAGAGGGAAGGGGGAGGCGGTGACCAATGAACTGATGTCGGTCACTGATGTCAAGGAGTTGATTCGAGAGGAGCAGACGCTGAAATCGCCGGATATTCTTGCCATTAAAGGGTTGGCCCAGTTCAAGCGCTTTCCTGCTGTTGTGGTACTTGGCACGCTTATCGAGAACTGGCATGTTTCTGATTTTCATATCAGCCGGGCCCGCCCGGAGCAGGAGGCTGGTTATGCAGAGCATTTGTCGCGAGAAGGGGAAAACCTGTCGCTTGTCATCCAGTATCTTCATAACCATCATCCGGCGGCATTCAGTCAAATACTTGAGTTGCTCAAACAGCGCATTCCCGGTATCTCTCACGTAGAGTCAAAAACCACCGAAGAGGGACGGGTTCTGCTCAAGTTTCAGGATGGATCGTTCGAAGATCCTTTTTTGGCCCGCTATGTTTCGGACGGTACTATCAAGATGCTGGCCTATCTGACGTTGCTCTATGATCCATCGCCCCATCCTTTGTTGTGTGTAGAGGAGCCTGAAAATCAGCTCTATCCACGGTTGCTGCATGAGCTGGCCGAGGAGTTTCGCAATTATGCAAATCGGGGAGGGCAGGTATTTGTTTCGACCCATTCACCCGATTTTTTAAATGCCGCTACCGTCGATGAGGTTTTCTGGCTTGTCAAGCAGGACGGATATACGCAAGTTCGCCGTGCCAGTGAAAACAGCCAGATTGTTGCTTACATGAAGGATGGCGATCAGATGGGTTATTTGTGGGATCAGGGCTTTTTTGAGGGGAGCGATCCACAATGAAGACGCTTGTTTTTTTTCTTGAGGAGCCATCAGCACAACGGATGCTTGAGGGGGTTTTGCCGAGATTGATCTCTCAGGATATCATGGTTCGATATGTGGTTTTTCAGGGTAAAAGTCATCTCGAAAAAGAACTTGTCAGAAAGCTGCGCATTTGGCAACACCCTGATTCAGTGTTTGTTGTCATGCGCGATCAGGATGCCGGTGATTGCAGGGTTATCAAAATGAGACTTGCAGAACTTTGTCGGCAAGCAGGGAGAAGTGAGGCATTGGTTCGTATTGCTTGCCACGAATTGGAGAGTTTTTAT
>CAINOO010000343.1 GCA_903851535.1 uncultured Chlorobiaceae bacterium
GCTCGGGGTGTTGTCGCGGCCAACCATGTGCTTGAAAACACCGTTGTTGGCAATGTGGTGGCCTGCCGACTGGCTGACGCCCCTGTACCCTTCGCAACTGAAACCGAAGACGTTGCAGTCACCGAACTTCTCACGCATCTCCTTCGACGCTGCATGAACGTCATCACCAATCAGGCCAACCGGACAGGTCGAGAAGATGGCGATGGATTTCGGATGAAAGAGGTCATAAGCCTCCTGGATTGCAATTTTCAGCTTCTTTTCACCACCAAAGACCACGTTCTCCTCCTGCATGTCGGTCGAGAAGCAGTAGGGGATATAGTTTGCATCCATCAACGACTCGGGCCGGGTCTGGTTACGGCGGGTCAACCAGGCATAAAAACTGCAACCGATCGGGCCGTGCACAATGTTGACAATATCGCGTGTAGGCCCGAGCACCACACCCTTACATCCCGCATAAGAGCAACCACGCTGTGTTATAATGCCTGGCACGGTACGCACGTTTGCCTGTACTTCGGGAATAATTTGCGGGTCGTTGACAATAATCGACTTGGCCCGTTTTTTGGCGACCTTGGCCGGGTATTTCTGTATCAGTTCCTCCCTCACTTTGGAAGGATCTGGAAAATGTATGTTCGCCTCCATGTAGCTCTCTCCGTTTACACCTTTTAATTATTCTACCGTTAGTTCAGCGCCGCATCGCCCTCTTCGCCTGTTCTGACTCTGATGGTTTCGATAATTGGCGTTACAAATATCTTTCCGTCACCAGGTTTACCGGTCTGGTTGGCCTTGATGATGGTGTCGATGGCGGTTTTGCATAACTCATCAGGGACGACCACAGTAAGAATTCTTTTGGCCACAAGTCTTGGAGCATTGCCGAGCTGCGCGATTGCCTCCGGATGACCTGCCTCAGCGCCCCTGAGAATATCGTAGTGAACCAACCCCTTGCCCCGCCCCATAACCCTTCCGGTGGCGGTAAAAGCCGGAATTCCTGCTTCAATAAGCGCTGTCTTGGTTGCGTTTACCTTGCTGATCCTTATAACTGAAATAATCTCTTTCATTCAAGCCTCCTGATCTACGAGCGTTGGTTCGCTCTCTTTTTCGCCTGTGCTTATGGTGTAGACCTCTTCAACTGCCGAAATAAAGATCTTGCCATCGCCGAATTTGCCCTCCGCGCCCGATTTTGCATTATCAAGGATTGCTCTGACTACAAAATCCTTGTCGCTGTCCGGAACCACCATAAAGAGCATCTCCTTGGGTATTTCATCATAAACCACGTCGCCAACACGAAGACCACGCTGCTTGCCGCGTCCGACAACCGAGATTTTTGTAACACCGGGATAGCCTGCATCAAGCAGCCCCTGCATAACCTCATAAGCCTTTTCCGGTCTGACGATTGTTCTGATCATTAACATCTTTGTGTACTCCGTTTTTTAGTTAGCGATACCAAATTCAATGAGAAGTGCTTCAAGTTCTTCGATTTCAAGCGGCTTGGGGATAACAAACATCTTGTTGTCGTTGATTTTCTGTGCAAGAGCCCGGTATTCATCAGCCTGCTCATGGGTCGGATCGTACTCGATAACGGTTTTACGGTTGATCTCGGCACGCTGCACAAAGTTGTTTCTCGGCACAAAGTGAATCATCTGTGTACCGATTTTCTTGGCAAGCTCTTCAATCATCTGGCGCTCGTTATCAACATTTCGGCTGTTGCAGATCAGGCCGCCAAGGCGAACTCCACCGGTATCAGCATATTTCAGAATACCCTTGCAGATGTTGTTGGCCGCGTACATGGCCATCATTTCACCTGAACAGACGATGTAAATCTCTTCTGCCTTGCCATCACGGATCGGCATGGCAAATCCGCCACAAACAACGTCACCAAGCACATCGTAGAAAACATAGTCGAGATCCCATTCATCATCGAAAGCTCCAAGCTGCTCAAGCAGGTTGACCGAGGTGATGATACCGCGACCTGCGCAACCGACA
>CAINOO010000344.1 GCA_903851535.1 uncultured Chlorobiaceae bacterium
AAATTATTCCAGGAAAAGAAAAGGTTGTTCATCAGTTAAAAAAGCTTGCGGCAGAAGCCAATGAAATTCTCATAGCAACTGACCCCGATCGCGAAGGAGAGGCCATCGCATGGCATATCGCAAAGGAAATCGGTGTAACCCTCAAACCGGTATCCCGCGTCCTTTTTAATGAAATTACCAAAACAGCCATCATTGCCGCAATTCAGGCACCCAGGCAGATCGACGATTGCCTTGTCCGCTCGCAGCAAACCCGTCAGGGACTTGATAAAATTGTGGGCTACAAGATAAGCCCCTTTTTGTGGAATGTGGTGCTGCGCGGTCTTTCTGCCGGAAGGGTACAATCTGTCGCACTGAGGCTGATCTGCGAGCGTGAGGCGGAGATCACCCGCTTCCAGATTGAGGAGTACTGGTCGATTGCTGCGGATTTCACCACACCGTATCATGAGTCTTTCAGAGCAAGGCTTGTGCGACTGGAAGGTGACAAGCCGGATATCTCTAACCAGCAGCAGGCAGAGGCCATTGCGGCACGCATCAGAACAGGTAATTTTGCGGTACGGGAAATCGCTCCTCGCCTGCAGCAACGGAAACCTCCCGTGCCATTTACAACCTCACTCCTCCAGCAGGCGGCATCAAACCAGCTCGGCTTTGGATCAAAAAAAACCATGGGACTGGCACAACAGCTCTATGAGGGCATTGACCTTGGAGCAGAGGGTACGGCAGGCCTGATTACCTATATGAGAACCGATTCAACCCGCATTGGTGCGGAGGCTATCGTCGAGGTTAAAGGCTACATCAATCAGCAGTTTGGAAAGGAGTATATCGGTATTGGTGGTGCTGCAAAGCCCGGCAAGAATGCGCAGGATGCGCATGAAGCAATACGCCCGACATCGATTTTTAAAAAACCGGAGCAACTCAAACCCTACCTTTCAGCCGATCAGTTTAAATTGTATGAGCTGATCTGGAAGCGCTTCCTTGCCGCCATGATGGCTCCCGCAAAAATTGAACAGACGCGGGTTGATGTTGAGGACAGTGCTGAAAAGTTCCTCTTCAGGGCCACGGGCAGCAGGGTGCTTTTTGCGGGCTTTATGCGGGTCTATGATGACCAGAAAGAGCTTGATTACGAGGCGCAGACCTCTACAAAGGAGGATGTTGAAAAGGAGTTGACAGTAAAACTGCCGGAACGGTTGTCGGTCAGTGACTCTCTTGCTCTTGCAGACCTTGACCAGAGACAGAGCTTTACCCGTCCTCCGGCACGGTACAGTGAGGCTACACTGGTAAAAGATCTTGACCATTTTGGTATTGGACGACCATCAACCTATGCCTCTATTTTTTCGACACTGCAAGATCGACGCTATGTGGAGTTGGAGAAAAAAAAGATTTTGCCCACAGAACTTGGCAAGGATGTCTCACTGATTCTTGTTGCCAATTTTCCTGATCTTTTCAATGTTGACTTCACCGCCTTCATGGAGAATGAACTCGACAAGGTGGCAAGCGGAGAGGACGAATATGAAAAAGTGCTCGACAATTTCTACAAGCCTCTCGAAGCGGTATTGAGCCTGCGAAAATCCAATCCGATTGTCCCCCAGAACAGCGAACCAAACCGCTGTGAAAAATGCGGTGAAGGGCTGATGGTTGTCAAATGGACGGCAAATGGAAAATTTTTTGGCTGCTCATGCTATCCCAAATGCAAAAATATCAAGGCGATAAGCAGCAACAAGGCAAAACCGGTTGATACGGCAATCCTCTGCCCCTCCTGCAAGGAAGGGCACATGCTTTTGCGCACGGGAAGATTCGGCGCTTTTCTTGCCTGTTCCAACTATCCCAAATGCAATACGCTGCTCAATTTGAGCAAACAACGCCACATTGAGCCATTGAAGACCCCGCCGGTAGTAACGACGATACTCTGCCCGAAATGCAACTCCCCGCTCTACCTCAGAAGCGGAAAACGGGGATTGTGGCTTGGTTGTTCAAAATTCCCCAAATGCAAGGGACGCCTTGCGTGGAGCACCCTTGACGAAAGCACGCAGAGTCACTGGGAGGCAATCATGACAGAGCACCAGAAAGCACACCCAGCGGTCATGCTGACGATGATTGATGGTAAAGCGGTACCGATGGCCATTCCCGTTGATGATATCATCCTGAAAGCAGAAGAGGCCGGGCTGCTTGCCTCTCCCGTCGAAGAGATTGCCGAAATCACGCCATAAGAAGGGCGATGTGGTAGACAACAAAAGAGAGCAGCCAGGCCACAGAGAGTGAATAGGCTGAATAGAGCAGCACCGGTCGCCAGCGACCGACCTCTTTTTTCATGACGCCCAGAGCCGCCACGCAGGGGATATAGAGCAGGACAAAGACCATGAGACTCAGAGCCGTTGCCCTGCTGAATGCGGGATCGTGCCGAAGAATCGTTTTCAGCTCTACCGGAGCACCATCGCTTTGCCCTATGGAGTAGATGGTCGCAAGGGTAGAGACAACAACCTCCTTCGCGGCCAGGCCCGTGACAAGGGCGATACCTATCCGCCAATCAAAGCCAAGTGGCCTGATAACGGGTTCAAGTACTTTCCCGGCCCTTCCAGCCAGAGAGTACTCGAGCTGTTCAGACCTTATACGCAAGTCAAGCTCTTTTTGTCCAGCCTTTTTTTGACCCTCACCCATGCTGCTCGCAGCAATACGCGCCGTTTCTGCCGCAAGTTTTGCCTGAAGAGCTTCGTTCCTCGGGTAATTGCTTACCGCCCAGATAATGATGACCGCACCGAGGATAAGTGTTCCCGCTTTTTTGAGATACATCAGCGCCTTCACCTTTGCCTGAAACAGTACGGAAGCAAGGGTTGGCCAGCGATAGGGCGGCAACTCCATGACAAAGGGCTCTGAATCGCTTTTCAAAACGGTTGACTTCAACATCCATGCGGTCCAGAGACCAACGACAATTCCGAGAAGATAGATACCAAACATGACATTGGCCGCCACATCGGGCGAAAAAAAAGCGGCGGTCAGCAGCACATAGACCGGTAATTTGGCTCCACAACTCATGAAGGGAATAATCATGATGGTGACAAGCCTGTCTGTTGGGCTTTTGAGCGTCCGTGTCGCCATGATGGCCGGAATGGAACAGCCAAATCCTGTTATCATGGGGATAAAGGATTTGCCATGAAGACCAAAACGATGCATCAGCCGATCAATCACGAACGCGGCACGGGCCATATAACCGGAAGCCTCAAGAAAAGAGAGCCCGATGAAAAGAAGAACAATATTGGGAAGAAAGAGCAGAACACCCCCAACGCCAGCAATAATGCCATCAATGACGACAGAACGAAGTGTTTCATTCGGCAGAAGAGGGGCTATCACTGAGGCGATAAAGCCAAAAAAAAGGCCAAGGGCACCCATAATCGGCGCAGCAAGGGTAAAGGTCAACTGGAATATAGCCCAGACCACCAGTAAAAAAATTGGCAGCCCAAGCACCCGGTTGAGCACCACCATGTCGATATAGTCGGTTGGTGTCGACTTTACTCCTCCGGGGAATCGAACGCACTCCTGGATGGCACCCCGAATAAATGCGTGGCGATCCTCGGTGATGAGAATTTCTGGCTCCGAATCATGCAGCCGTTCTGCCTCCCGAAGGGCATCCTGCAAGGCAAGTTCAACTTTTAGCCAGACCGGATAGTGCTGAACTTTGTTATATACTTCCCGGTCGTTCTCAAGAAGCTTGATGGCAAGCCAGCGAGCATTGAAGCCGCTGAGTTCACTCTGATGAGCAACAAAATTGGTAATTTTTTCAACCGAAGCTTCAAGTTCAGGGCGAAAAAAAAGCTTGTTTTTATGAACCTCAATATCCTTTTGGAAAAGACGGATAATGTGATCGAGCAGCGAATCCAGTCCAATACCCTTTTTGGCTGATGTTGGCACAATGTGGCAACCGAGCAGCTTCTGCAACTGCTTGGTCTCAATAACAATGCCCTTCTCCTCTACCTCGTCGATCATATTGAGGGCAACGAGGAAATCAACTTCAAGTTCCATGAGTTGCGTTGTCAAAAGAAGGTTCCGTTCGAGGTTTGGCCCTTCAACAACGTTGACAACAACATCCGGACGCTCCCGGATAAGATACTCCCTTGTAACAATCTCCTCGGGTGAATAAGGTGTGAGGGAGTAAATGCCGGGCAAATCAACCACCCTTATCTGATACCCCTTGTACGCAACATACCCTTCATGCTTTTCAACGGTAACCCCCGAGAAATTTCCCACTTTCTGGTGAGCACCGGTCAGCGCATTGAAAAGGGAGGATTTCCCGCAGTTCGGATTCCCTGCAAGCGCAACCGTGATCTCCCTCTCCTTGCTCACGACTCGCTACCGGAAAGAGGACAGGCATCCACAGGCACCCCTGTTTTACACACCACGACACCCTCTGCCTCTGTTTTTCTCATCGCAAGATAGAGCCCCTTGAAAAAAATCTCAATCGGATCGCCGAGTGGAGCAACCCTGAGCACCTTGAACGTTGTCCCCTTTATCAAACCCATATCCATAATCCTGCGCCTTATGACACTCTCCGCCTTCAAGGCCGTCACTTCAGCCTTGTCTCCGACCTTCAATTCTGATAACCGCATCGCATAATCTCCCTCAAAACAATAAAAATTAAACAGGACTGATAATATCCTATTTAATGCATACCAACAACAAAAAATTGCATCTCTGAAAAAGAGGTTATCCGTGTACCGTTACACTACCGGGAAAGGGAGGCCAACCCATCCGTTCTCCACCAAGAAGATGGGCGTGGATATGATAAACGCTCTGCAGGGCATCCTTGCCGGTATTAAAAACAAGCCTGTAGCCAGACTCCCTGATGCCGATGATCTCTGCCACCTTTTCCGCTGCCAGCAGAAGGTGACCGGCAATCGATTCATCTTCCGGGCAAAGATCATTAAGCGAAGCGATATGCTTCAGAGGAATGATAAGCACATGCTCCGGTGCGACAGGCGTGATATCACGGAAGGCAACAACATGATCATTGCGATAAACGATCGAAGCGGGTATCTCCCCGCGAACAATACGGCAAAACAGGCAATCAGTTTCCTGTTGTATCATAAGGATCTCCTCTCCTGATTCGTTATGGTGTTTCTCAAGGCTCCTGAACGACAGAGAGTGATGCGGTGCCGTTGCCAGCCATAAGAACCACTTTAAGCTTCTCTTTTTCTCCTGAAACAACACCGCCCGAGCTTTCGCCGGAAGTCACAACGGTTGTAACATTTTTGAAGCCATTGCTTTTAAGCTGGCTCTCGAACTCCTTGACAATATTTCCGGAAACGTTCTCTCCAACAACATTCCAGTTCTTCCCATCCGGCGTTTCTGCACGGGTGACGGCCTTTATTTTGCCCCAGGAAAACTTCGGGACATCAGCAGGCATATCTGAAGGCCAGACACCACTCTCCCCCTGAATTTCAATTTTCTGCCCTTCGGACTGTATCGTGATGTTGTTGCCACCGGAATTGACGGCAACCTTCTTGCCGGTAGACTGCTCAATCGCTTTTTCAACCAGCACATCTTCAATCTTTTTCTGGCAGGAAGAGATGGTGGAACTGACGGCAAGGAGGGCCAGGCAAATCCCGGCAGCGCGGACTTTTGATGATAGAGGCATCTTTTATAATGGTCTACGATAATATAAAGATTCCAATAATTGCAGTACTGCCATAATGTAGGCAAAAACGGAGAAAGAGGAAAGAGTTCTCTTCCTGCTCCGGGTGAATGGACGATCCTCCCTTTCAGGACAAACCTGTCACACCGTTGCAGAAGAATCAGCAGTATGGGCAGATGCCGGATCAGGAACGGCAGACAATCTCGATGCAAGCACTTTATCGATCCTCTGGCCATCAAGGTCAACAATTTCAAGAGACCACTCTTCCCAATGCACAATGTCACCAGTCCTTGGCATACGCCCCAGCAACCACATCATCAGGCCGCTGAGGGTATGATAAAGTCCCTTATCCTCTTCGGGCACACATTTCAGCTCAAGCGTATCTTTCAGCTCGGGCACAGGAATAAGACCGTCAAGGAGCCAGGAGCCGTCCTGGCGTTCCACCGCCCATGAATCCTCAAGGTTGCGGGGAACAAACTCCCCGGTAACCGCCTCAAGCATATCCTGAAGGGTAACCAGCCCCTGAATTTCACCATACTCATCAACAACAAAGACCATCTGGGTGCCTGAGGTCCTGAAATGGTCGAGCAGTTCCATGCCTGTAAGCGTTTCGGGAACATAGACGCAAGGCTGCAACTGCGAGGTAAACTCCGTAAGCCCCCCTTTAAGCGTTTTTGACAGAAGCTGTTTGGCATTAACAACGCCAAGCAGTGACTGCAGTCCCCCATTGCAGACAGGAAAACGGGAGTGTTCCGATTGTGTAACCCGGTCGATATTCTCTTCGAGCGGACGGGAAACGTCAAGAGAGATGATGTCTGCCCGCGGAACCATCAGGGAGCCAAGTTGACGGTCATCAAGACGAAAGACATTTCGCACCATTTCATGTTCATGCTGCTCAATCACACCGGCTTCAGAACCCTCCTCAAGCATGGCATGAATCTCTTCCTCCGTCACGCTCGGCATGATGTGGGGGTGATTTCCCGTCAGACGAAGAATGGCATCGGTCGAAGCCGTAAGCAGCCTGCCAAAAGGACGCGTCAAGGTAGCAAGCATAAGCATGGGGCGTGCAACCAGGCAGGCAATTCCTTCCGGATTGAACATGCCAAGCCGCTTGGGCACCAGTTCACCAATAACAATGGTGACAAAGGTAATGGTAAGCACAACGACAGCAGTAGAAATAATATGACTTATTTCCGCATCCATGCCGAACGATTGCAGCCAGACAGCAAGAGGGCTGGCCAGAGCCCCCTCTCCGACAATACCGTTAAGAATCCCGATGGAGGTAATGCCGATCTGGATAGTCGAAAGAAAACTGGAGGGTTCCCGGCCAAGCTTCAGGGCAACAGCCGCAGCTTTTTCCCCATCCTCGGCCAATTTTGAAAGACGAGAGCGCTTTGCCGTTACCAACGCAATTTCCGACATGGCAAAAAGCCCATTGACAACAATCAAAACCAAAAGAAGGAGTATTTCCATAAATTCAAAGGTTGAACGGAACGAGACAAAAGATAAAAATATTACTGCCACCAAACCCCGTCAGACGGCAGCGTCCCGAACCGCTCTGTTTCTTGCACAATTTTTGATCACCCGGCCATGCCGCTTGACGTTTATTCCACGACAGCCAAACCGCAAGTCTTAACAAACGGGAACTGATCCCTCCCGCTACGATGTCCAGGCCGGTCAGGCTGAGATTATGACACTACCCGACCGGCGTGCATGACTGCATGGTTTACTTCTGGGCAATAAAGAGTGTTTTCACTTTTGCAATCAGTTGATTTTCCGTCAACCGCTCGCAGGCCTCAACTCCGGCAACTTTTGTATGCAGGCCAGTGACCTTGTCGACCTCTTTGGCAAATTCAATTTTTGCCTCCCCAGGACCAATAATAACTATCTTCGAAGAATCACCGAGCAACTCAATCACCTTGACAAAAAATGCGTGATACTGATGTTTTCTCCGCTCCTCCGCAGTATGTTCATTGAACACTGCCTGCGCCACTACGGTTCCCCCTGCTTTCCAGCCTCCGGCAGGCTTGAGATTACTTTCCGCACCAGACTCCACATGTTGAACAACCGTTTGATCGCCCTCAATTGAAACAAGAACAGCTTCCTTGTGGTCAATCCAAATACCCGTGTATTTTTTCATGGCAGCCATGCTCCTTCTGTGATAATGTTACTGAATGGTAAAAGAGATGCTTGATCATGCAACGGCCGCGCCCAGTCAAGCCGCACAACTCTCAACAAAAGTCAGCGTGGCCACTTACCATGCAATGTAAGCAAAAATTATTATGCCATTACCGTGCGTTTACTTTTGACGCAGTAAAAAGCCATCAAAACATCAACAAGCAACGCTGGACGCACAGGACACATGGCGAGAAACCACGATCCTGTGCCGGGGGTGAGAGCCCGATGAACCAGCAAGAAACCCCGTTCTCTCTCAGAGGGAATCCTTGATCATCCGTTCCTTGTCAGCAAAGAGTTTCGCTGCAAGAAACTCGCGGTTCATGCGGGCAATATTGACCACAGAAATTCCTTTTGGACATTCAGCCTCACACGCGTATGTATTGCTGCAACTGCCAAAACCAAGCTCGTCCATCGCGGCAACCATCTTCTGCACCCGCTTGGCAGCCTCAACCCGTCCCTGGGGCAGCAGAACAAGATGTGAAACCTTGGCACCGACAAAAAGCATGGCTGCTGCATTGGAGCAGGCTGCCACGCAAGCACCGCATCCGATGCAGGTCGCGGCATCAAAGGCGGCGTCCGACTTCTCCTTTGGCACCGCAATGGTATTGGCATCAGGAACTCCACCGGTATTCACCGATACGAAGCCACCTGCCTGTATGATTTTATCAAATGCACTGCGATCAACAATGAGATCGCGAATGATAGGAAAGGCTTTTGCCCGCCATGGTTCAATATGGATGGTATCGCCATCAGTAAACGAGCGCATGTGAAGCTGGCAGGTTGTAACTCCCTTGACCGGCCCATGAGGACGTCCGTTAATATAAAGACTGCATGTACCGCAAATACCCTCCCGACAGTCATGATCAAAGGCAACAGGATCGCCACCGGTCATGATGAGCCTTTGATTGAGAGAATCGAGCATTTCAAAAAAGGAGCTGTCAGGCGAGATTCCTGAAATATCATAGGAAACCATCTCCCCTTTGGCCGCGGCATTGCTCTGTCGCCAGATTTTCAGCGTAAAGTTCATAATCACCTGTTATTTATAGCTCCGCTGGGAGAGCTTGATCTCTTTGAATTGAAGTTCCTCACGGTGCAGCTCAGCAGCAGCATCACGCCCCTTGTGTTCCCATGCGCCAACGAAAGCGAACTTATCATCATTACGCAAAGCTTCGCCCTCACTGGTTTGATACTCCTCCCTGAAATGCCCCCCGCACGACTCTTTTCTCTGCTGGGCATCGCGCACCATAAGCTGGCCGAGCTCGATAAAATCGGCAACGCGACATGCTTTTTCGAGTTCCGGATTATATTCATCCAGCCTTCCGGGCAGCCGAACGCCGTTGGCAAACTCTTGACGCAGTTCCGTCAGTTGATACAATGCTTCGGTAAGGCCTGCATCGTTTCGCGCCATACCACAATACTCCCACATGATCTTGCCAAGACGACGATGGAAGTGGTCGACCGACTCCTTGCCCGTGCTGTTTTTGATCTGCTTCAGTCGATCGGTAACTCCATTTGCTGCAAGGGTAAATTCAGATGAGGCCGTGTCAAAGCGAGGCGTATGAATTTCAGTCGCCAGATAGTTTCCAATGGTATAGGGAAGAATGAAATAGCCATCAGCAAGCCCCTGCATGAGCGCTGAAGCGCCGAGACGGTTTGCTCCATGATCGGAAAAATTGCACTCACCGATAGCATAAAGGCCAGGAATGGTGGTCATCAGATCATAATCAACCCAGAGGCCTCCCATGGTGTAATGCACTGCCGGATAGATCATCATCGGCATTTCATAGGGACTCTCTGCAACAATCTGCTCGTACATCTGAAACAGGTTTCCATAGAGGGAATCTATGGCATCATGCCCCTTGCGTTTAATGGCATCGGAAAAATCAAGGAAAACGGCCATTCCGGTCGTACCGACGCCAAAACCAGCATCGCAGCGCTCTTTGGCAGCCCTTGAGGCCACATCCCTTGGGACAAGATTACCGAAAGCAGGGTAACGACGTTCCAGATAGTAATCACGATCCGCTTCGGCAATATCAGAAGGCTTGATCTCTTTGTTCCTCAGTCTTTCAACATCTTTTACTTTTGCAGGAACCCATATCCGTCCATCATTCCGCAGACTTTCGCTCATCAGCGTGAGCTTTGACTGCGCATCACCATGAACAGGAATACAGGTCGGATGAATCTGTGTAAAGGCCGGGTTGGCAAACATCGCACCTTTCTTGTAGGCGCTCCAGGCAGGAGTAACATTGGAGCCCATGGCATTGGTAGAAAGGAAAAAAACATTACCATATCCACCGCTCGCCAGCACAACAGCATGGGCGGCATGACGCTCTATTTCGCCGGTCACAAGATTTCGGGCAATGACGCCACGCGCTTTTCCGTCAATCAACACGGTATCAAGCACATCGCGACGGTTAAACAGGGTGACATTACCCGCAGCAATCTGACGGCTGAGGGCTCCATAGGCACCAATCAAGAGCTGCTGCCCGGTCTGTCCCCTCGCATAAAAAGTCCTCGATACCTGTGCTCCACCGAAAGAGCGGTTGGTCAGCAGACCACCATACTCCCGGGCAAACGGTACACCCTGCGCCACACAAAGGTCGATAATCTGGTTACTGACTTCAGCGAGACGATAGACATTTGCTTCGCGAGCACGATAATCGCCACCCTTGATGGTGTCGTAAAAGAGCCGATAAGCGCTGTCTCCGTCGTTTGGATAATTTTTGGCGGCATTGATTCCTCCCTGTGCAGCAATACTGTGTGCACGACGCGGTGTATCCTGGTAGCAGAATACCTTGACATTGTAACCAAGCTGCCCGAGCGATGCAGCAGCCGAGGCACCAGCAAGACCGGTACCGACGACAATGATATCAAGTTTGCGTTTGTTGTTGGGATTTACCAGCTTGCAGCCCGATTTGTAGGCGGTCCATTTTTCTGCCACCGGCCCTTCAGGGATTCTGGCGTTAAGGCGTGTCATTGAAAAGTATTGTGAGTGTTGTTTTTGTTTAAAAACACCGTCTTTATAGGTTGATAACTCATTTGAAAAAATAGATATAAACCGGAACAAGACTGAACCCGAGAGCAATAAAGGCCGAGTAGGCCGAACCGATAAACTTTACGGCATCGGTATACTTGCTGTGGTTCCAGCCGAGTGTCTGAAAAGCCGATTGAATGGCATGGTTAAGATGGATGCCAAGAAAAACAAAGGAGATAATGTAGAGGAGTGTGTACCAGGGAGTTGAAAACAAAAGCAGTGTGCGGTGATAGAAGTCGTGGTTTGCAATACCGGGAGGCGGTGCGACGAGGCCTATCTTGATAAAGTAATAATCAATAAAATGGAGAAAGAGGAAGACGAAGACAATGATACCGGTATGAAACATGTACTTGGAAAAGAAGGAGGTATCAGAGCTGTTGCTGCAGGCGTATGCAACTGGTCGTGCAGCACGATTCTGGACTGAGACCAGCAGGCCGAAAACGATGTGAAGCAAAATTCCGGCGAAAAGCACAATCTCGGCAACCTTGATAAGAGCGTTGGTTCCCATGAAAGTTGCGGCTTCCATAAACATACGACCTCCGTCATCTTTCAGCAGCATAAGGTTAATGCCAAGATGCACACACAAAAACGTAACCAGAAAAAGTCCGGCAAGCGCCATAAGTACCTTTTTGGTAATGGACGAATACAAGAGCATGATATTCATTCTATGATTATTTCAATGGGAAAGAACTGCGGATTATCTCCTGAGGCCCCTAAGGTAAGTTCCTCTCGGTAAACTTCCAATAAAATAATGACGCCCTGTCATCATCCATCAAGCAAAGCAACCGCCCTGACGGGTGAGGCTTCGGCGCCGACAAGTTTGAGTGGAAAACCGTAAAAGATGAACGGAGAATGCAATAAAAGAGGCGGACAGACAAGATTTTCGATGATGAGGATCTCTTTTTGCAGCAAAAGCTTGTGCACAAAAAAATCAGTCGATTCAGGTGCATCGACGGAAATCATGTCAACACCGACTCCTTTAAGAGAAAAACCGGTCAGCCAGCGGGCTGCCTCAAAGGAGAGTACCGGGTATCCTGCGTAATAATCGGGAAAACCCCAGTACCGGCTCCACCCTGAGCAGAGCAACAGAAACTCGCACTCCCTGATGCGATCCCGGAACGGATAAAGCGCTTCGACCGTAATTACCCCCCCGGTCAGAGATCGCAGATCAATCGCAACCCCTTTTCCGGCAAACCGCTCAACCGTAAACGCATCAAGCGAAAGGCCTGCCGGAAGAATGTGCGAAGGAAGATCGACATGGGTGCCGGTATGGGAAGAGATGGTCATAAGCTGCTCGGCAAAACCATCCCCCTCAATAGAAGCGAGAGAGTGAAAGGTCGGGCCGGGAGTGCCGGGATAACAGGGCATCGAGGCCTCAATGGTATGACTCAAATCAACAAACTGCATCACGCGTGCACCTTATGTTGTGCGATTCGACTGGAGACATAATCGACAATCGCCTGTACGGCTTTGTCCCTTTCGCAATCACAGAAGAGCTGATGGCCGGAACGCTCCAGCCACAGGATAGACTTTTCGGAGGGATCAGTAGCAATCCTGTTGTACAGGATGCGTGCACTTTCGGGTCGCACCGTATTTTCCCTTCGGCTATGGATGATCAGAACAGGAACATTGACGCGATCAAGCAGTGGCGTACTTTTTTTGATCAGATCGAAAAATGAGAGAATCGCGTCGGTCGGTACCCACGAATAATGAGGAGTGCTGGTTTTGCATTCCGCTTCGGCAAAATCACTCTTCAACTCCCAATTTCTGATGATTCTGCCAAGAAGTGGCGCAGCAAAATGGAGCGGACGACCGGGAGCGAGTACCGATACCAGTTTGATTGCCGGTGTGGCAAGCACCAGGGAATCAATCTTCTCCCGATACCTGACTGCGAGGTTCAGGGAGAGAAGAGCGCCCATACTGTGGCCGATAACAATGATCTGCTCCGCCTCAAGGCTCAACCTGAGAAGCGCCTGTTCGGCATCCGCAATCCATTGTTCCCACTTCACGCCGCGGAGCGCCTCTGGCGTCGAAGCACCATGCCCGGCCAAAAGAGGGACGCTGAGCGGAATGCCAAACTTCCGGAGAGAGAGAGTCAACAACTTTACACTGTCAAGCGTTGCCGTAAAACCGTGAATGACAAGAACTCCGAGAGGGCTTCGCACCTGGTGTTGTTCACCCATGATTGTATCTCGTCATAAACCTCTTTATGCAAAACAGTTTACCGCAGAACATCCTTTAAAACAGGAAATACCGCAGGGAGAAGTTATTAAGGGATATTGAGGCAAAATAAC
>CAINOO010000345.1 GCA_903851535.1 uncultured Chlorobiaceae bacterium
TCGACCCCGCTCTCTTTCATCGGAATAGAGCTATCCAATCCACGGGTAACGGTTTCATTGATCAGTGACTGTTTCAGCTTGCCATACTGCGTCGCCTTTTTGTTGAGCAGTTCTACTTGGCGGTCAATCTGTGCGGTTTTCGTGTCGAGGTATGCACCGATAGCGGTTTGTTCTGGCAGTGGTGGAACTGGAGTCAGAGCATCCGATATTGCCGATTGACCAAGACCAACGCGAGTAATGCCTTTTGCTGAAACTTCAAATCTACTGTTATATCTGTTCGACTGGAAGAGCCTAAACAAATACGGGCCCAAAAGCTTTTTTGAATTTGTGCGAATTTGAGCCAAATGATATCCGCATAAGACGCCATCGAGTGTTTCCGTTACCAGAGCAGGAATCGCAATATCATCTGCTGTTTCAGAATCTTTGGTAATGAGCAAGTCATTCTCTTTTACAGCAAATTTTAATATTTCGAATTCATCAGCAGTCGCCGACATAAATTCTTGTAACAGATGACTATTGATAAACTCATTTTTATAGACATCAACATAATTGCAAAGGCGAACGGCCTTTTCATCTGGATATGTTTTTTTATCTACGTTGCTATTTTGAATTTTGCCCAACTCTTTCAACCGTTTTACCTCCCAATGCGCAGGCAGCTCCCCTAACCAGTCAACCCCGCTCTCTTTATATGCCGCATAGCGCTTTGCGTCCCTGCCGCTCATAATGCCAGCTCCTCTTCCAGAGCTTTCAACTCCACATCAAGCGCGGCAATTTCAGCCACAATCTCGCTGACAGGGCGGAGTTTTTCAGGCTGATAAAATATCTTGTTGAAATTCAGCTCAACACCGACAATGTTATCCAGATATGCAAAGGGTTTGCTGATGTACCGCGCCATAAAAGCCTCAATAGCGGACTGGTTTGCCTCCGCATCCTTGTGGAAGGGAATAATTTCATAATCTTTCTGATAGTCAGGAGTCAGCTCCACCGTGACCAGAATGCGCTCCGTCATCTTTTTTGTCGCCTTTTTGTATGTGGCCACCACGATGATTTTCCCGCAGCCAAGCGCCTCTTTCTGGCCATGCACCTCTTTGATCAGGCTCTCTTGCTCATTGTCGTAAAAGTAGCTGGCTTCAGCGGTGGTGATGACCAGAGGCTCTTCCTTGTAGTCAAGCTGGCCGACGAGCGGCTTGATGGTGTGACTGAAATAATACTCCAGTGAGTGGTACTGGCTTGCATTGTAGTTGGTGATGCAAAACTCGCTCAGTTCAAGATCTCCCTGCTTTATCTTCAGCGGTGTAAGCTCCGTAGAACTGGTCCGCTTTATGTCGCCCTGACGGTCTTCCTTGTATTGCAGGCGCTCTTCAAAGCTTCTTCCCTCTTCATCCACATTGGTGAGCATGATGGCCTGCTTGTTGAAGTAAAAATATTCTTTGTCGAAGAGGCGGGCGTAGTCGGTATCCTGGAAAGCGGTGAGGGTGGCCACAATTTCAAGACGGCTTGCTTCATCAATCTCTTTGCGCTTGGAGCCCTTGCACTTTTTTAACGGCTTGAACTTGTCGCTGGCGTTGATGAGCATCACTTTGCCCCGGTGATGCGCCTGCTTGTTTTTATTGAGCACCCAGAGATAGGTGTAGATGCCGGTGTTGAAAAATTCATCGGTCGGCAACTGAATCACCGCCTCGACAATATCGCTGTCGAGCATCCACTTGCGGATGTTGCTCTCGGCTGAACCGGCATCACCGCTGAAGAGGGTTGAACCGTTATGAACAACCACTCCCATACCGACGCTGTCGAGCTTGGAGATAAGATGCTGCATGAAGAGCAACTGCCCATCTGAAATGGAGGGCAAGAATTTGAAGCGGCCTGTTTTATCGTTGGTAATGTCTTTTTGGTAGCCCGCCCAGCTCACACCGTAAGGGGGATTGGCAATGACCACATCAAACTCTTCATTATCAAATTTATCCTCTACCAGCGTATTGCCATGCGCAATTTTGGAGTCGGGCCGGAAGCGGCTTTCTATTTTGGCAAGGGCGTAGAGCGCATCGTTCCAGTCCTGCCCGTAGGTCTGGGTGAGACGCCTGAATTTCTGGTTGATCCGATCTTCAACACCAAAGAGCAGGTTGCCGCCTCCGCAGGTGCAGTCGTAGAGTTTGAGCAGGGTGTTGGACTCCTCAATTTTGGAAGCAATGATTTCGGCAATCAGCGCAATTACATCGTCAGGGGTGTACTGCTCTCCGGCAGTTTCAGCAGAGATGTCGGCCCACTTCCGCTTGATGTGCTCCTCAAGCGTGGTGATTTCAGAGTTGTTGAAGGGTTTGAGATCAATCGCTGCCCACAAGGTGGTATAACCGAGCAAGACCTTTTTGGCTTTGAGTTTGGTAATCACTCCCTTGATGTCGAGAAACTTCTCACCGTCGCCACTGTCAACGCCGAGAAGGTCTTTGGTTTCACCATCAAAACCTTTCAGGTAGGCATCAAAATCAATCTCAAATGATTTGTCGTTTTTACAGATGTCCGCCAGGGTCTGGCCTTTCTCAAAAATAAAGATGTTGTATCCCTGCCCTTTGTCGCGGATCAGGTCGTAGAGATCGTTTTTTTGAATGCGCTCAAAAGCCTCTTTGCCAATCTCCTTTTTCAGCTCATCGAACATGCGAACCAACCTGCTCTCGATCATTACCAATGCAAAAAACGGCATCATAAATGAGGGCCATTCGGATTCTTTGATTCCACTGCCGCGAAGGAGGTCGGCGGTTGCCCATATTTTTGATTCGTACTGAAGGATGTTCATGAAGCGTTGTCTATTTTTAAAACTATCGAGTGGGATAAGTGAGTATTAATATACACAAGGGATTGCAGTTACAGCGGTTCAGGGGTTTATTTTTTCAAATTATCCACGGGTTACATTCGCATGAGGGTGCGCGGTGGCGGGTGCGGGTGTACCTGGCTTTTGCCAAGGGTAAATGTAAACGGGAGGAGGTTGAGGAAAACAGTGCCCGGGTGTTCAAGAGATGAACAATATTGAAAAAGAGGTCGTCGGGGAATCAAGGAAGAGGCGTTGCCGTCTAAGAACCATGATCATACAACTCAAAACGGCAATCAATCCAGAGAACGTAATAAATGTTTTGTTCTCTAAAACCGACGATTCGGCCATCATTGTCTGAGAATCGAATAACGATGACTTTGTCGAGGTCTTCAGTGATACAGATTGGCTTTGAGGCTATTTTAAGGCAATCAAATGAAAGAAGTTCGCAGCCAAGCTTTTGTTTTGAATTTTGATGATAATCATTCCAGGTAAAATCTTTACGCCTGAAAAGCGCGTCGGCAAAATCGCTTTTTTGTTTTTGATCTAATTGTGAGAAGCAGTATTTGCCGTTTTGAATGTGCCTGAGGGAGAAAAGAACCGGTATTTTATTATAATTCTGTGTTTTAAGCGCTGTAAAATGAGCGCCTTTATTGGCTTCGGGCGCTTTGATTTTCCCTCTATTTTGCCCTTTACTCATCAATGAGTCAGTTGAGCCGCGTTTTAAAGTAAATCCTCATCTCTTCTTGTGGAATTTCTTCAGCCAGCGCTTCATGGTTTTTCCAGGGCTCTTCTTCGTGGGTCATGTCGCGTAACTTCCAGGCTGCAAACTGCCCAAAAACAGAATAGATTTCATCAAGCAAATCCAGATGATCTTTGGTGAAGGTTTTTGTGAAGTCTTCATCGTTGTGCTCTGTTATGGGACGTGCTCCATAGCTTTTATATTTTTGATACACCTCAGGGCATACAGGGCCGTGCCGCCATGCCTGAATTGGTTCATCAAAAAACGGGAGATCATACAGTGCGAGGTGATAGCCTTGTGCATAGTAGACAAGCTTTTGGAGCTTCAGGTTTGAAATCCCCTCTTCTTCAGAATCTATGCCACAGGTAATGAAGTACCTTGCAATATCGCAAGCTGTTATTTTTTTTATCGTTGTCATGGTATAGTCGTTGTCGTAACGGGAAGTAATAGGCTCGTCATCACAAGTAATCTGTATAAAAAAAGATAATAAAAAGACAAATAAATGATGCAGGGAAAATGCTGTCGAAAATTTTGCGTTTTTCGGGGTGGATGAGGGTGCGCGGTGGCGGGTGCTTGCGGGTTTATGAGGGCACGCCGTGGCGTGCCCCTATGGGGTTGTGATCGTTGGGCCGTTGGGTGTGGTTTTTTTGCGTGTTTTTGATAGATAATTCTTTATATTTATAAAAAGATTTTGGTATATTTTTATTTGATAGTTGTATCTATAATCTTAAGGAGGATGTGGTATGAGCGGTGATGGTGTGGATGGGGGGAAGATGGATGCCGGGATGATTAAAGAGGGCGGGGAGACCCCGCCCGTACGGGGGCGGAGCTATTCGCAGGCGGAGGTTGATGCGTTGGTGGCTGGAAAGCTGGAGGGATTTGCGGGTGTAGATGTTGAGGAGTATCGGGCGCTGAAGGAGGCGAAGGCTCGGCAGGAGCGGGAGGCTCTGGAGAAGCGGGGTGATTTTGAGAAGATTTTGGCGCAGACGGTTAAGGAGAAGGATGAGGTGATCGGGTTGCGGGAGAAGGATATTTCGGTGTTGGGTGAGCAGTTGCGGACGATCAGAGTGGATAATGCGCTGCTTGCGGCGGCTTCGGCGGCGAAGGCGATCAGCCCGGCGCAGATTGTGACGCTGCTCAAAGGAAGTGTGCATTATGATCAGAAGTCGGATTCGGTGGAGGTTCGGGAGAA
>CAINOO010000346.1 GCA_903851535.1 uncultured Chlorobiaceae bacterium
CGGGCTTCACTGCCATCAGAGATAACAAGAATTTCGTTGTACTGGAAGAGATCCGCTATCTGCTCCTTGTAGGTATCGAGCTGGTCATAAGCTTTCCAGAGATCGGCGTTCTTGTCGGCAGGATTCTTCAGCTCCACCACTACCAGCGGCAGGCCATTCAGGAAGAGCACAATATCCGGTCGGCGCGTGAACTTTGGCCCTTTTACGGAGAACTGATTGACCACCAGCCAATCATTCCGCTCCACCTCTTCAAAGTCGATCAACCGGACAAAGTCGCCACGAGTCTCACCACCCTGCTGGTATTCAACCGGCACCCCGTTAATCAGCAAATGATGAAATGCACGATTGGCCGCAAGCAGAACCGGAGTATCAAGATTGAGTACCTGATGCAGGGCATCTTCACGAGCCGCCAGAGGCACCAACGGGTTCAGGCGGGTGATGGCTTCACGCAGTCGCCCGGCCATCAGCACCTGCGTATAATTGCTCCGCTCTGGCGCCGCGCCGTCCGGTGCAATATCGGGGCCGAAACGGTGAGCATAGCCAACCTCCCGCAGCCAGCCAAGGGCCTCACGCTCAAGTTGATCTTCGGTCATCATGTTACTACCTCCCAATAACCGCCCCTTGCTGGGCCGATACGACGTAACCGTCCCTCTTTTTGCAGCTTCTGCAGGTTACGCTCAATCGAGCGGGTTGAGAGGCCAAGAGTTTTTGCAAGTTCCGCAATAGTCATGGTGTGGTTGTGATCAAGAGCATGGATAATTTTCTCCGACGTTTTCTCCGACACTTTCTCCGACGTTTTTGTAAGCACCTCAGTCATGGCATCAAGCAACGCCTGAAGCATGAACTCGATAAAGGAGGTCGAATCACCCACTTTATCGGCTGCTGCCAAGGCCTCATAATAGGCCGCCTGTCGCATTTTGATCACCGTTTCAACCGGCAGATAGGCCAGCATCGGCTGCCACTGGCTGATTATAAGCGTTTGCCATAAACGCCCCATGCGTCCGTTTCCATCCGCAAAAGGATGTATAAATTCAAACTCGTAATGAAAGACACAACTGGCAATCAAGGGATGCACCGGAGCTGAAGCGAGCCAACCGAGCAGATCGGCCATGAGTTCGTAAACCCTGCCAGCGGGTGGAGCGATATGTACCAACCCCTGATCGCTGTAGATGCCAACGCCACCCCTGCGGTAATGACCTGCATCATCAACCAGCCCCGCCATAAGCACGCCATGAGCAGCAAGAAGATCCTCCGAAGAGTGCGGCTGCCAATGTGAGAGCTGTTCATAGGCAACAAAGGCATTGCGCACCTCCTGAATTTCACGCGGCAAGCCTATTACCGGTTTGCCATCCAGAACAGCAGTTACCTGCTCTATGCTCAGGGTATTATTTTCGATAGCGAGTGAAGCCTGTATGGTGCGAATACGATTATTGCGCCGCAGTTGTGGCGCCATTGCATCATTACCCGGCACCGACCAGCGGGTTACCAGCTCAACAATCTCCGCCACCCGCTGCACGATGTGTGGCGTAATGGTATAGGGCGGCTTGTAACTCATGCTGTTGCCTCCTCAATGATTGCTTCAGCCTCCGGCAGGCGAAGCTGACCGGATATGAGACGCGGGAGCAGGGTATCGCGGATCGATGCGAGGGTTTGAGACTGAACAACATTGGAAAATATTCTTCTGCGTAACAGGGTTACAAAAGAATCGAATTTCTCTATCACAGAGTTAAACGGTATAACTACAGATAGCCTATACACATTGTTTCGGTTCAATCCAGGTACAGCCGCATCAGTGTTCATGCCCTCCAATCCAAGAAGAGCAAGCTGATAGTAACAATATGACAAAGGAACATTTGCTTTCACATAAAACACCGTGTCAATTGGATAAAATGGCTGATCTATCCAGTAAAGGCTACCTACGGTTCCTTTTCTACCGACTACGATAGATGGCCCATTTACCAAAGGCTCGTTGTGACAACCGGTAATTCCACCTGACCCATATACTGGTATTGTGCCAGAAAGTCTTTCAGATGCCTTGAGTGCTTTTCCATAAGCCAGAACCAACAAATCCTCTACCTTTCCAACCCGCCATCCCTTCGGCACCAGCCCAAGTTCCGACTCTTCGAAGCTGTCAG
>CAINOO010000347.1 GCA_903851535.1 uncultured Chlorobiaceae bacterium
ACGCAGCCGCAGAGATGGTTCCCCTTTCCGCATCGCATCAGGAGCATATCGAACAGTTGAGAACGATGGTCGGAAACGGACAGGCACGCAACGCCTCCGACGATCGGAATGCTTTGGCAGCCTCATTGAAAACCGAAGATCACAGAGCACTATGAATACGCCAACATATAACGAAATCCTTACGGAACTTAGAAGACTCGCGCTCTGTCCATCCGGTGGCGAGCTGCCTCCGGTCGTGGTCAACGAACAGGATGGCTCCCCGATGGTGCTTGTTCCCGCTGGTAGTTTCACTATGGGAGATGACCTCGACAAGGAGAGCCCGCAGCGTAGCGTCACTCTCGATGCGTTTTATATTTCGGTCTACGCCGTCACCAATTGCCAGTACAGGGCTTTTGTGGAGGCTACGGGACATCGGCCACCCAACATCGGCGCAAGGATAGACTCGCTTTCGGTCTGGCACGAAGATGGCTGCCCCGCAGAGTTCGACGATTACCCGGTTGTGCTGATCAACTGGGACGATGCGGATGCCTACGCACGGTGGGCGGGATGCCGGTTGCCTACGGAAGCCGAGTGGGAAAAGGCAGCACGCGGGCCGGAAGGACATATCTACCCTTGGGGAGACCGGTGGGATGAAAACAACTGCCGGAACCGGAACAACCGGGGCGCGGACTCGGTTGCTCCGGTGTACGCTTATCCCGAAGGGGTTTCGGGTTATGGTACATGGAACCAGAGCGGCAACGTTATGGAGTGGTGTTCTGTCTGGCACGAGGAGACGGATTCCGAAAACACCGCCTCCGGTGAAGAGTCTCTCCGCCAGGAACGGGGTGGCTGCTGGCGTTACCCCGACAAGTTCGCTTTCCGCTGTTCCCAGCGCTCGTTTGTGGTGTCCAAAGCGGTTAACGATTTCCGGGGTTTTCGGCTGGTATTGCCGGTGCTGCCGGCGCATTTCCCGGTTCCCATGCAGGAAACTTTCGTACATGCCAGGCGAAACGGATCGTGAATTGGTGCCCACCTGAGCAGGCATAGGCAAGAGATTGATATAAATATTTTTGAAATATATCTGTACTTTACAGCTTGAAAAGTTGGAGCCGTTCACACTGTACAGTGACTAAATAAGCGATGCTGTATTGAAAGGGTTCTTTTTCGTTGGAAGGAGTTGTAAAACTATGATTCAGACCAGCAAAATAAATCACCAGGGCGAGGATAGGCTGAAACTTGTGTTTGCCTATAATGACTTCATTATAAATAAGATAAGGCATATTGAAGGTGCTGTCTGGAGCAAGACACTCAGAGCATGGCATATCCCGTTCACCGAGGAAGCTTTTGGCGAATTTAAGAAGCTATTTCCGGATATAGTCGTACCAGATCCTGCAGGTTCAGCAAACATGTCAGGTACCGAAGAGCTAACGGAAGCTACCAATGCACCGGTGCCACCACCTTTGGCAAAAGCGCAATCTGAAGTGAAAACTGCGGCAAAAACAGAGCTACAAAACGTTACGCAACACAACGGAATCGCTATCGAAATATCCCCGAAACAAATTACCGTTACAATGCCTAAGAATGAGACGGATATACAGTTCATTCGTACCTTCAAATATGTGAGGTGGAACAGCAATAAATTTTGCTGGATCATACCGAACTACGGCAAAAATATCGACTTGTTAAAAAATTACTTTGGTACAAGCCATTACCACTTTTTTGAGGTTTATTAAACCCAAAAGGAGTACCGAAGCGACCAATGATGATATGGTGCGGTTCGTTCACCAGTTTATGCTACCGAAGAAGTTAAGCCAATCATATCA
>CAINOO010000348.1 GCA_903851535.1 uncultured Chlorobiaceae bacterium
CGCACTAAGTTCCGGCACCAAGTCCTTAACCCGCTCATCACAGCCGGATTGATTGAAATGACCATTCCGGATAAACCAACAAGCCGCCTTCAGAAGTATCGAACAACTGAAAAAGGTAGAACCTGGCTTACAGAAAGAAAGCAATGACATCAGACTATCCGGCTATTCGCGGATTTTAGTGGGAATAGAGTAAGAAAGAGTTGGGAAGGCGTAATATTGATTCATTGGATAAGTCCGAATGGAACCCTGTAATGAAAGACTGGTGTGTGAAAAACAGCCATAGAAACAGCATCTTTTACGATTTAAGCAAGAACCAACTGAAGCGTTAAAAAGCAGCAAAAAAATGAAATACGGCTTTTAGCAGCCTCACCCAGGGCCTTTAACATCTTCGAGATCTACCGAACCAAGACATTTTTTATCGTAGCAATCTTTGCCATCCCACTCTATTATGAAGTATTATGGTTTCACTGCAACCCACTAAATTATGCGGAGAGCCTTGCACTCAAATCACCAGAAAGAAGAGAGGGAAAAGCCATTCGGGTATCATGTGCAAAAAGTAGACTTTCTGCACACCATCAATTGACAAGTTTCAAAAGGAGTACTCATGCCACGTCGCTCGATTTTATCAGCAGTGGAACGGGATAGTTTACTGGCTCTACCTGGGGGGGCTCAGGAATCGGTTTTTAAAGTCCGATAAGCGTTTCTTCAAATAACCTTAACGCGATTTACAGACGGTCCATGACTCCATGTACATAGTTTATATTCTCTGCTTTTAACCAGCCTTCAGAGTGTTCCCCAAGGCTTTGAGCTGTGCTTTATGTTTCTCAGGATTTTGTGTTTTTAGCTTTACGATATTGGCAAGCTTCCATTGTACTGCTGGCATATGACGCAGATTTTCCAATGGCATAAGCTCCCAATCAGGAGTGCTGCTTTTGAAGCTTAAAAGAAAACTTTTGTCGGTATCGGTCAAGAGATCATGAATCTCCTTGATCAGACATGTTCGTGTTGATTCATAGTCGTCATAGCTGAACGCCTTGAAGGTCAAGCCGGTAAACTGATGCTCAAATACCGTTTTTTGATCGAGCAAATTTGGACTGTCTTCTGCCTGATATGATTCAAGGCCTCAGATATTCCTCTCATCGCAGTTTCGCGATCATCCAGAGGCAAATAGGTCAGGTCAATATCGACAGATAATCGAGGCATATCTCGTTCAAACAGATTGATTGCCGTGCCACCTTTTAACGCAAAAACCTTTTCTTTGGCTACAAGCGGCAACACCCGAAGCAGGAGGTCCACCTGCTGGCGATACATTGACTCTATCATAGCTTTACCAGCTCCTCTGGGAGGTTGAGAGCATATTTCTCAACATAAACGCCGCCTTTAACGATACTTCTTGCTCCTTTACCGAGATCAAGTTTAGCGTGATCAAGGCGCTTATACCACTCATGTCCGGATTTTTCGGCCATGTAGAGAAACATGCGTTTTACCCTGATTGAACGGCATTGCTCAAGAAGATCCTGTGTCATTTGTGGGCGAAGTGTTGTCAAGCCTTCCATGATCTGATAGCACTCCACCAGATTCAGGGTATCCGGAGAAAGGTACAGACATTCGAGAATTGCTCGCTCCGGTAAAGATATGCGTATGGAAAAAAAGGGCAACTGCAGATCGGTTATACCAATGTCGTTTGGCAGGAATGATGTTCTTTCATGAACGATCAGTTGCGGCCAGTCATATTTTCTGAACCATGCTGGCAAACGTGTTTTGATGGGAGAAAATAAATAGACGCTCTGTTGGCCAAAACGCACATAATGCGCAAAACCCTGCAAAGCAAGGGCCGTGAGCGCTCCGGCATGAAGCGGAAGCCTGGCTTGCGTTTGCAGGGTATAGAGAGCCCCTTGCCATGTCACCTCTTCACCGGGTCGTTTCAGCGCACCGGTGCCGATGGATTCCATCCAGCCGCTTTGGCGGTAATGCTTCTGGAGGTCATGGGATATGTCACGTTGCTCAAGCCATGAGGCCAGATCAACCGTACCCTGAATGTGGTGGGCAAGTGTTGATTTTAATTTTATTCTGATATTGGTAGTCATGCTACTAATATCAGAATATTTATAATAAAAGACAAGTCGCTAAATGGCTATTATTGCCCATCCCCCGAAATTGTAAAATCAGCTCAACGGTGGCTCTTGCCTCTCCTTTAAAA
>CAINOO010000349.1 GCA_903851535.1 uncultured Chlorobiaceae bacterium
TGATCTGGACAGGAAAAAATCTTGATGTTGCGCATTACCGGAATGGCGATCCAATCCCTGAAGTAACGGATCCTGAAAAATGGGCAATCCTTACAACGGGTGCCTGGTGTTATAACGAGAATAAGCAGGAAAATGGCACAACCTATGGAAAGCTCTATAACTGGTATGCAGTCAACGATCCAAGAGGTCTTGCTCCGAAAGGCTGGCATGTAGCCACCGATGCTGAATGGAGTGCTCTTGGAGATGTGCTCGGCGGAATGGAAAATGCTGGTGGTGCACTGAAGGCGTCAAGACTCTGGAAAGGAGAGAAAAGTGAGGGTGACAATAAAAGTGGTTTGGAAGCTCTTCCGGCAGGAGCACGCCGGGACACTGATGGAGAATTTATGCAACCGGGCGAATACAGCCGTTTATGGTCTGCCACAGAAATTGCCGAAAAAAGTGCGTGGAGTCGCTCCCTTGGTTATTTTGATGCAGCATTACGAAGGGGCAAGGCTAATAAACATACCGGATTTTCAGTTCGATGTGTCAAGGATTAAAAAAAACATACGTAGTAGAACCATATTTCTTTAACCGTTAAATTTTTTCTCATGAATATCGATCGCATTGTTTTTGCCATTGCCGGCGTTGTAGTGTTTTCAAGTGTTTTGCTCTCCGTCTATCACAACCAGAACTGGCTCTGGCTCACCGGCTTTGTGGGAGCAAATCTTTTTCAGGCAGCATTTACAGGCTTCTGTCCGGCAGCCAAAGTCCTCAAGGCTCTCGGTGTTGAACCCGGTCACGCGTTCAAATAGCCGCAGAGTATTTTTTCTTTGACCTCTCCGGGAGAGGTCAAAAATCCCTTCTTGACCTTTGATAACCACGAAGGAGAGTAGATGTATTGCCAACCATTGAAAACTGTGAGTCTCTATGGCAAAGGTTGTTGTTTTAGGAGCAGGTGTTTCAGGCCACACTGCGGCTTCGTTTCTCAAAAAGAAGCTCGGTAAACATCATGAGGTCGTTGTTGTTACGCCGAACAGTTACTATCAGTGGACTCCTTCAAACATCTGGGTTGGTGTTGGTCAAATGACTATTGATGATGTCCGATTTGAACTGAAAAAAGTCTATGACCGATGGGGTATCAACCTTAAACAGGCCAAAGCGGTTGAAATCCATCCGGAAGGTGACGCGGAAATTCACAAAGGATATGTGACTATTGAGTATACCGATTCGTTACGCAACGGAGAGATTGAGAAAGTAGACTATGATTATCTTGTCAACGCGACTGGCCCAAAGCTGAATTTTGAGGCGACAGAGGGTCTTGGTCCTGATAAAAACAGCTTGTCGGTCTGTACCTATAGCCATGCGGCCCACGCATGGGAGCATCTTCAGGATAATTTTAAAAAAATGCAGGCTGGCCATAAGCAGCGAATTCTCATCGGAACGGGTCATGCCATGGCAACCTGTCAGGGGGCGGCCTATGAATACATTTTGAATGTCGCCTGGGAGGTTTCAAAACGCGGTTTGAGTAACATGGCGCAAATCACATGGCTCTCCAATGAGTATGAGTTGGGTGATTTTGGTATGGCAGGTGCCTTTATCAATAGAGGCGGCTATTACACTCCTACGAAAGTCTTCACTGAATCCCTTATGGCCGAATACGGGATCAACTGGATAACCCGGGCCGGTGTCCACAAGGTTGAACCGGGCAAGGCCTATTACGAGACGCTGGCAGGTAAAGAGTTGATACAGGAATTTGACTTTGCGATGCTCATTCCCTCATTTTCAGGAGCCTCTCTTACTGCTTATGACAAAAGCGGAGTTGAGATTACCGACAAGATGTTTGCATCAAACAAGTTTATGAAGGTCGATGCCAATTATGAAGCCAAACCTTTTGATGAGTGGCACGCTGATGACTGGCCCTCTCTGTACCAGAACCCGCTCTACCAAAACATCTACGCCCCCGGCATAGCCTTTGCTCCTCCTCATCCGATTTCAAAACCAATGGCAAGCCCGAGTGGCCGACAGATTTTTCCGACAGCACCACGAACCGGTATGCCCGCGGGTGTTATGGGAAAAATTGTTGCGTTGAATATTGCTGAAAAAATTCACGGGGCCACAGAGCATCGCCATAAAGCCTCGATGAGCAGAATGGGGGCGGCATGTGTCGTCTCGGCAGGTTTTGGTTCCTTGGATGGGCTTGGAGCATCCATGACACTCTTTCCGGTTGTGCCTGACTGGAATAAATATCCTGAATGGGGTCGTGATATGCACTACTCTCTCGGTGAGGCTGGTCTGGCAGGACACTGGTTAAAAGTTATCCTGCACTACCTCTTCTTTCACAAGGCAAAAGGTTATCCGTTCTGGTGGTTGATTCCAGAATAACCGTTTAGTAAACATAACGTTAAACAGTTACATTCATGGGTACAAATAAAGTCAAGGCATATTATGATGAGGCTTATCCACCGGTACCCTCAAAAGGCACCCTGTACTGGCGGAAAAACCTCTTCTGGCAGCTTCTGCGGTTTGTTGTGTTGAATGTTAAAATTATGAGAATTGTTGTTGGCGGCCACTCGTGACGTTTGAGTTTGGCCATCCGTTCAAGCGTTTGATATGTACGTTTGCATGAACAGATACAGGCAGCAACCTTTGCTTTGACACTCAAGGTTGCTGCCTGTACTGTTATCTGGCGCTCACATCTCAATATTCAGTGGGAGAAAAAAGCGAATTCCGGAGAGGTTATTTGCTCTGCTGAACCATATAGGCAGTGGCATTGCCGACCTGAAGAGCCGTAAGCTTTGCATTGCCTCCTTTTGGTGGCATCATTCCTTTTTTACCCGTAAAGCCTTTGATTGACTTGCTGACAAGCATCGCTTCACCCTGAGCGATACGAGGAGCCCACGCTACCTTGTCGCCCAATTTTGGTGCACCCATGAGGCCTGTTTTATGGCAAGAAGTACAACTGGCATCATACACAACTTTACCTGCGGCGGGATTATAGACGGCCTTGGCTTCGGCAGAGCATACAGAAAAAACAAAAAGGGTACAAAGGGCTGCTGAAACGAAACGGGACATAATCGGGTTCTCCTTAATTTTTTTGTTCTGGTTTGCGGGAATGTTTCTCGAAAGAATACGTCCCTTATTTTAACATTATAATGTTTGTAATCAAAATGGTGGTTTCTGCTGAACTTTCCGCTCTGCAACGCTGCGGTTTTTTGTTTGAAATTATCGGTTATGTTAACGGGCGATCTGTGGTTTTCCGTTTTTTGCGAAAAAGTCGTTCAGTGCCTCTCCGACCATTTGCTGAATGGACATATCCTTGTCCAGACCGATCATTTTCAGTTGTTTCAGTACATCAGCTTCAAACCA
>CAINOO010000350.1 GCA_903851535.1 uncultured Chlorobiaceae bacterium
TAACCTGAAGCAGGTTGTTGACATCACCATTTGAAAGTACATAGGTGTTGCTGACTGCTCCGGAAATGTCAGACCAGGAGGCTCCATTATTACTGGAGAGCTGCCATTGATAGCTGACTGTTCCCGATATCCCATCCGGATCGCTCAACGTTGCTGTAAGAGTGTTGCCAACCGAACCGATACCGCTAATTGCCAACGTGCCGGGAGTATTGGATGGCGGCGGAGTACCGATAGCAGAAACCGGCATCAAACCGTTTACGCCCAGCTCAAAAAGTCCATCGCTGAATTTGGCGTATTCGACATTCGTCAGGGTATCTGTTCCCTCCGATGTGAGGCCCGAATGATGGTCGCTTATGGTGAAATTGCCGGTAGCTCCATTGTAGGTAACACCATAATCAGTACTTGCGCCAGCATACACGGCGATGTCGCCAACGCCATCACCGCCATCAAGGAGGTCATCACCGCCATCACCCTTCAGCTCGTCATTGCCACTGCCTCCATAGACAACGTCATTGCCATCCCCGGCAACGACAATATCATCACCTCCACCAGCATAGACGCTATCATCTCCACCTTTAAGGTCAAAATACTCATCTTGTATCGTTCCCGTCACGGCATCGCTGTTATCGGTGCATTGTCCGGGCGGAGCGATGACAACACCCGAACCGGGGATATTGCCCGCGGTAAAGTTGGAGATAAAAATTCCGCTGTCATAAATGTGGTCACCAGTGTCTGCTATACCGATCTTGATGTGGTTAATGCCTCCACCGGCAATGATTGGTGCCACAATTTTCAGGACGTGACTGACGCCGTCATATTCGATCGGCAGGGGGGGATTCAGGCCTGACTCATTATCCTGGAAATATCCAGCCGCAAGATTGGAGCTGACGACACTCAGTGGATGCAGGGGATCGTGATTGAAAAGTGCATAGTTGACACCATTGACCATAACAACGGCACAATCAACGAATTGATCAACCCACTCGGGAAACTCGTCCGAACCGAATACCAGGTCAAAGCTTACTGATGTGGCGGTAGGATCTGATACAGTGAAATCAAAAGCCAGCGTGGTTGCATCAAAAGACTGGGTTTGAAAAACGGTATTGACGACAGCATCAATATTGGCATCACCATTAAAATAAGTATCCGGCCAGACGCTGTTGTCCTGACCGAACCAGCCTATCGTATTGGTGGTTCCCGGAGTTGTGCCTGTTGTGAGCAGCAGTCCGGCACCTATGCCAAGCGCCGTGAGCGACCCATCATAAAAATTAACAGCATCACTGCCCGATGCATGCAATTCGATGGAAGAGCTGTCGATCGACACGCCTGAATTTGGAGCCAAAAGCGCAGAGGCAAGCGCCGTTGTGTTTGAAGAGGTGAAGACGGTAAAAGGACTTGCCATATTTTTCTCCCTTATTATTATGAGTTGTTTTTTTAGAGCTGAATAAATCCGGATAAAAACTCAAGGTGCTTCACTCAATAGAAAACAGGACATAAAAAGACCTGTTTCAAGCCACGCAAAAAAACGGCCTTTTTTGGCTTAAAAAATGACCAAAGAGGGTCAGGGATATCGGAAAGAATTTTTTTTCCCGCCAGAAGCTGACTGGAAGAACCCCGCGATTTCAGAACAGTACCAAGAGATCACATTATCTTTCGGGAAAGTTACCGGTGCACAACACAGGGTGCAGCACAGACTCCCCAACTATCGGTCAATTGCACGTCAACAGGCAAACAGAAAAGCACTGTCGAAAGGAGAGACTCGATGAGAAGATGTTTATACAAGAAAGCCAACCCGCGATAGCAGAAAGCTTTTTATTAAACACAATAATTAACAATTGTTTAAATTTACAATTTGTCTGCGTATTATCCAAGAACTCTCTGCCATAAAAAGCGTATGCAATTTTTTTTGGCACCACATTGAACTGATCAGGGTGACCTTGCTCCTCACTCTTCCGGTTGCATGGCATCTGTGGCATTATGCCGACTTTTCTTGCCCGAAACCGGTGAAGTATTGATAAATTTTAAGTTGGCAACAAGCTCTAAAAAAGAGTAAATTTGAGTCCGTGAATGGTTGCCGCATGGTTCCCTGGTAACGGCATGACGGAAGGCATTGCAACAAGATAATCATCTCTATGAAATCACGAGAAATCAGGCAATCTTTTTTGGATTATTTCGCTCAAAAAGGTCATACCATCGTTCGTTCAGCCCCTGTTATTCCTGCCGATGACCCCACCCTGCTCTTTACCAATGCAGGCATGAACCAGTTCAAGGATGTTTTTTTGGACAAGGGGACAAGGCCATACCTGCGGGCAGCCGATACACAGAAGTGCATCAGGGCATCAGGCAAACATAACGACCTCGAAGATGTTGGCCGTGATACCTATCACCACACCTTTTTTGAAATGCTTGGCAACTGGTCATTCGGTGACTATTACAAGCAGGAGGCCATCACCTGGGCATGGGAACTCTTGACCGATGTCTGGAAATTGCCCAAAGAGCGCCTCTACGCAACCGTCTATCAGGA
>CAINOO010000351.1 GCA_903851535.1 uncultured Chlorobiaceae bacterium
AAGGTTCTTGGAACAATTTCAAGGCAATTGAGTGTTGTGTTATCACCGACGCTCTCCAATGCAATTTTTGAGAAGCTCGATATGGTGCTGTTGAGCTCGACGAGGATGATGGTGATTCTCTCCATCCAGTCGTTGTTTGTCAAGACCATTGTCATGGAACTTGATCTTGAGGTCTCCCGCCAGACGGTTGACGGTGTGGTCGATATGCTCAACCAGCGTTTGTCGGGTCTTACGCTTGCGGAAATTCGCCGTTCGATTACCCGGCGTCTTTCGGATTGCACTTGCGACAGTGGTCTGAAAAATCTTATTGTACGCTCTGCCGGTACACTGTTTGATGAGTCGCCCATTTTTGAACGGCTCTATATTTCCGGTACCGAATATATTGTTGATCAGCCAGAATTCAAGCAGCCCGACAAGGTTCGGGAGCTTATCACCATGATCGAAGACAAGTTCAGCATGGCCAAGCTTGTTGAAAACAGCGGTCCGTCTCGTATGGATATTACCATCAGTATTGGCAAGGAGAACTGCGAACGGCATGCCGAAGAGCTGACCATTGTTTCAGCACCCTACTATGTGGGAAATATGGTTGGAAAGCTCGGGATTCTTGGACCGAAAAGAATGGATTATGAACACGCAGTCCGTGTGCTCAATTATATGGCCGACAGTCTCTCAGCAACGCTGTCGGGAGTTAATTAAAAAAATAAGTAAAGTAATCTATGACAAAGAAAGCAATGGACGAACAAGAGAGCAATACAGAGTATTTGGGGGATATCCCGTCAACAGGTGAGGTTGAGGATACGTTGTTCAGCACGGCGGAGTGGTCAGTGGGGCAGTCAGCACCGCCGATCGATTTTGCGTCGGCCAGAATAGCCGAACTCGAGAGTGAGCTGAACCAGCAGAAGGAGCAGTCGGGCAAGTATCGCGATGAACTGTTGCGCAAGGCGGCGGATTTCGAGAATTTCCGCAAGCAGAAGGAGCGAGAGTCGATGATGGCCTCTTCGAGAGCACTTGAGAAGGTGATCAGGGAGCTGCTTCCGGTTGTTGATGATGTCAAACGCCTTCTTGCACACGCTCCCGTGGACTCTGAGAGGGCCAGTGAAGCGCGTCCCTATATTGAGGGTGTGGAGATGGTCAAGAAAAATCTGGAAAAGTGGCTTGCTGAAAAGGGAGTCAAGGCAATAGAATCAAAAGGTATGAAGCTTGATGTGAACTTTCATGAAGCCATATCCCAGGTTGATCATCCAGAATCAGAGCCTGAGATGATTATCGAAGAGTACCAGACAGGCTATCTGCTGGGAGAGAAGGTGATCCGCCATGCGAAGGTCATCGTTGCCCGATAGGGGTACTTTTTTAACAATGAACGACATTCAAGTAAATTTGCTGGTCTTATTATGAAGAGAGAATATTACGAGGTGCTTGGTGTGGGCCGGACGGCTACCAAGGACGAAATAAAAAAGGCATACCGCAAGCTCGCCTTGCAGTTTCATCCCGACAAGAACCCCGACAACAAGGATGCGGAGGATCATTTCAAGGAGGTGAACGAAGCTTATGAGGTGCTCAGTAATGACGACAAGCGACGCCGTTACGACCAGTTTGGCCATGCCGGTGTTGGCTCTTCTGCCGCATCCGGTGGCGGGCAGCCGGGCGGTGGTGCCGATTTAAACGATATTTTCAGCGCTTTCAACGACATGTTCAGCGGTCGGAACAGGGGAGGGGGTTCTCCCTTCGGTTTTGAGGAAGCATTTGGTGGAGGCGGAAGAAGACGCGCTTCGGCGGGAATTCCGGGTACCGATCTGAAAATCCGTCTCAAACTGACCCTTGAGGAGATTGCCAAGGGTGTTGAAAAAACACTGAAGATCAAACGCCAGGTCACCTGCAAGGAGTGTAACGGCAGTGGTTCCAAATCAGGGGCAACAGAGAGTTGTCAAACCTGTCACGGCAGCGGAGAGGTTCGGCAGGTTTCAAAGACGATGTTCGGTCAATTTGTCAATGTTGCCGCCTGTCCGACATGCGGTGGTGAAGGGCGGATGATCAAGGATCGCTGTACCTCCTGTTACGGTGAAGGCATAAAGCTCGGTGAAGTGACCGTCAAGGTTGCGGTTCCATCAGGAGTTGAGGATGGGAATTATCTCACCCTGCGCAGCCAGGGCAATTCCGGGCCAAGGGGTGGTGCGGCTGGAGATCTGATTGTGGTGATCGAAGAGATTCCGCACGAGCTCTTTTCACGTAATGGCGACGATGTGATCTATAACCTTGCCGTCAGTTTCCCTGACCTTGTTCTCGGCACGAAGGTTGATGTTCCGACGCTTGACGGAGCGGTCAAGCTGACCATTCCTCCCTCGACGCAGCCGGAGACCATGCTTCGCATAGCGGGTCATGGCATAGGTCATCTGAGAGGATCGTCAAGAGGCGACCAGTATGTGAAAGTTAACGTCTTTGTTCCAAAAGAGCTGTCACATCAGGACAAGGAGCTTCTGAAGGAGATGAAAAAATCATCAGGGATTTCGCCTTCGGCCCATAATGACAAGAATGCCAAAGGCTTTTTTGAAAAAGCCCGCGACATCTTCAGTTAAAAGGCATTCTCTGTGACGATGCAGAGGTTACGAGGTAAAAAGAAAAAAGGCCGGTTTGTTACCGGCCTTTTTTGATGTGGAGTTGAGCAGTTGTGTCAGTTCAACAGTGAATTGACAAGTACTTCAAGCTCTTCGAGTTCTTCAGGTTCGTTGTTGGCGTAGTTTCTTTTCTCATCAGGATTTGAGATAACGTCAACGATATTGCGCACAACATTCTTGTTGAATGCTGTTGGCATCAAATGGTCGCGGGTTGGCTCAATGGAGTAGGCGATTGAGGTCGCAACAGCCATTTTGATTTCAGGGGTCACTTTTTTGATGCCGCTGACAAAGAGACCTTTGAAGAGGCCAGGAAATACAAGGGCATTATTAACCTGGTTGGGCAGATCCGAACGACCTGTTCCAACAACGCTTGCACCAGCCTTGTAGGCAAGGTCAGGCATGATTTCCGGCTCAGGATTGGCCATGGCAAAGATAAACGGCGAAGGGTTCATGCCTTCAACCATTGCAGGAGTGACAATGTTGCCGACAGAGACGCCGACAAAGACATCCGTACCAACCATGCTGCTTTGCAGATCGCCTGAATGCATCGCCTTGTTGGTGATTGCAGCAATTCCCTGCTTGATTGAATTCATGCCTGGACGACCCTCGTAGATTGCTCCCTGTGTATCAACCAGCACAACATCTTTCACCTTTGCGTGCATGAGAAGCCTTGCAATGGCAATACCGGCAGCACCGGCACCATTGATAATAACCGAGAGATCCTCGATGTTGCGTCCGGTGACGCGGCAGGCATTGATAATGGCCGCCAGAGTGACGATGGCCGTACCATCCTGGTCGTCATGAAAGACCGGAATAGAGAGCTCTTCTTCAAGACGTTCAAAAATTTCAAAACATCTTGGTGCTGAAATATCTTCAAGATTGATGCCGGCAAAACTTGGCTCAATCATCTTGCAGAATTTTATGATCTCTTCTACATCGGTTGAGTTGATGCAGAGCGGAATGGCATCAATATCGGCAAACTCCTTGAAAATGATAGCTTTGCCTTCCATGACGGGCATTGCAGCCTCAGGGCCGAGGTCACCAAGACCCAAAATTGCGGTACCGTCACTGACAACAGCGACCTGATTGGCCCGGTTTGTCAGTGTATAGGATTTCTCTTTGTTCAGGCCAATTTCTGTGCAGACTGCGGCTACACCCGGGGTATAAGCCAAGGAGAGATCTTCTTTGGTCGTAATGCTGACTTTCGAGCGGATTTCGATTTTGCCGCGCGAACGGAGATGTAATTCTATTGATTGTTTTGAATAATCCATGTGCTGAAAAATGACTTCCTGGTCATGATCTGTATTATGATATAAAATAAGCTTGTCGAACTGGGTGGTGTGCCGGTGAACACGAATAAACGTATCAAACCATTCCCTGGAAAGGAGTGCAGGCGGACAAGGTGACTTGAAAAACGGTTCAATATAGTTTTTTTTAGGGTAAAACATTTTTTTATAATCTGATTCGTGATTTTTGTCATTCCTGTAACATTCGTGGTACGGGAAAAAAATGTTACCATGAGTCATTATTGGGCTTTTCGATTCAGGTACGGAGAGATCGCCGTTCACGCATTGGGTGCCTGAATGTTGAAAAACGGAGCAAATCCAGATGTTGCCCGGCAGGGTTCAGAAGCCGAAACAGTGAGGCTGTTTTGGTTGTAAATAAGCTATATTCGCAAAACTAAAACAGGAAGGAAGATGGCAACGACGTATGAGGTAGGCAGCGATTTTTTGCGTGAAAAGGTTATAGCTGCTATTTTTTGTGGATTTCGCACCGTAAAAAATCCCATATCCATAACGGTTCATCCTGAACTCATGATGAGGATAAGGGATGATTTCAGGAATAAAGTGGTTGCACCGAAAAGTGTTGGCGATGTGGAAATGTTTTTTGGACTGCCGGTCATTGAGGACGCGACAAAAGAGAGGGATTATATTGCTGTAGACTGAGGTATGAACGAGGCCGCTACGGCAGAAACTAACGTAACCCCACTCACGGTGTTGCTCCTCCTGAAATTTTAACGGAAACGGATAAATGCATCAAGAATGTCTTGAAATTACCCGGTTTTATGGGTTTGTGCTTCCTGTTTATAACGCCTGATACGCTCTGTTCAGCCCGTCAACATAGCTGGCAATGGCGTTCTGGTCAGAGAGCTGATCGGGAGCAAAAATCTTTTCGGCAATAATGGTGCTGCCGATAAGGTTGAGTTTCAATTGTGGAAGGTAGAGCAGGTTTGCCATCAGTTCAGGACTGCCACAGGTGAGAAAGAGGGCAATTTTTTTGCCCTGCAGGCAGCTTTTGAGGTTGCTTTGGAGCAGTGCGCCAAGCAGTTCTGATGCTACAAGCAGATAGTAAATGGGTGCACCCATAATGACAACGTCAAACTCTTTGACAAAGCTGTAGTCGCCTGTTGCCTTGCATTTTGCTTTTTCAACATAAGCTCCTGTTTCGGCGAGTTTTCGTCCGATTGAGTCGATAAGCTGTTCGGTTGATCCACCAGAGGTTTTGCTGTCGAAGAGGATGATGGCTTTCATGGGAGCAGCGGCAGTGTGTGTCATGACAAAAAGGGATAGTTTCGGTTGAGCACAGAACTGAAATTGTCGGGAGAGATAATCAAACAACAAGGTACAAAAAAAAGCGCCCCATAAAGAGCGCCTTTTTTTATAATCGTCGTTTTGAAGCGTGCTGTTTAGACAAACTTCGAGTAGATGTCGAGAAGATCGGTTACTCTGGTTGAGTATCCAAGCTCGTTGTCGTACCAGCCGACGACCTTGACGAGGTTGCCGGAGCTCATGGTGAGCAGGGAGTCGAACACACAGGAGTGCGAGTTACCGACGATGTCCTGTGAAACAATCGGGTCTTCACAATATTCCATGAATCCCTTCATGGGGCCGTCTGCGGCGATTTTCATGGCAGCGTTGATCTCTGCCTTTGTTGCCGGTTTTTTAAGAATGGCGGTAACGTCGGTGACAGAACCGTCTGGTACGGGTACTCTCATGGCGAAACCGTCAAGGCGGCCAATCAGTTCAGGAATAACTTCGCCAATAGCCTTTGCAGCGCCGGTGCTGGTCGGGATAATTGACAATGCGGCTGAACGGGCACGACGAAGATCGGAGTGCGGAAGATCGAGGATATTCTGGTCGTTGGTGTAGGCATGAACGGTGGTCATGAACCCTTTTTCGATGCCGAAATTGTCTTCGAGCACCTTCATCATTGGTGCAAGGCAGTTGGTGGTGCAGCTTGCGTTTGAAATGATCTCTTCCTTGCCGGTGATGGAGTCGCCATTAACACCGAGCACGATGGTGGCGTCAATTTTGTCTTTTGCCGGAGCAGAAATGATAACTTTTTTTGCACCTGCGGTGATGTGCTTTGATGCCGCTTCCCGTGAGGTGAAGATGCCGGTTGACTCAACAACCAGATCACATCCAAGCTCTTTCCAGGGAAGTGATGCAGGGTCGCGCTGTGCTGTGATGGTGATAACCTTGCCATTGACAACAAGATTGCTGCCCTCAACACTTACTTCACCCTGAAATTTCTTGTGGGTTGAATCATACTTGAGCAGGTGTGCAAGGGTCTTTGGGTCACACAAGTCGTTAATTGCAACAATTTCATAATTCGGGTTATTCAATGCCTGGCGAAAAACCAGACGCCCGATGCGGCCAAATCCATTAATGCCGACTTTCACTTTTGCCATAATCTCGTTCCGGTATTGTACTACGTTAGTATTGATTCTCATAAAAAACTGCCGCAGGAACTTCTTTTTTGCGGCTAAAAACAAACTCCAAGATATGATTTGAAACTGGAATTCTTCAGGAAATTTTTTGAAAACTTTCTGTCAAAAGATTTTTCAGGTTGCTGAAACTTCCGTTGCTGAGCAGGACAACGACATCTCCTTCTTTCAGTTGGGGTTGAAGAAATTCCACAATATCGGAAGGATAGTTTGGGGCATCTTCACCGGCAAGAAAGACGGTTATTCCCTTTTGTTGCAGCTCATCCTTCAATCGCCGGGTATTGAGCGACTTGTCGAGGCCGTAGCGTTCAGGGCGGTGCACCTTTCCCATGACCACTATTGAGGCAGGATTGAAGCACTCTGCAAGTTCCTGCTGGAAGATGTTTCGGGTGGTTGTGTTGGAGCGGGGCTCAAAACAGGCAACAATCCTTCGTCCGGAGTAGAGTTCTCCGAGCGCTTCGAGCGTTACGCGGATGGCGGTTGGATGGTGGGCAAAATCTTCAACAAGCGTGATGTTCCTGGGGTAGGTGCCGACAATCTCCATGCGCCGTTTAGGGCGTTTGAAGAGCGGCATGGCACGCGTTATGGCTTCAAGGGGAAGGCCGCTGTGGGTTGCCGCAGCGATTGCGGCGAGCGCATTCATGATGTTGTGGTTGCCGAAGAGCGGTACGCGGAGCACTCCAACGTGACAGCCCAGATAGAGCAGCTCAAAAGTTGAAGCTTCGCTGTCGGTTGTTATGTTGCTGGCGCTCCATTCCGACTCTGTGGTCATGCCAAACCGTTCAACCCGGCAGAATGCCTTTGATGCAATGTCGAGGGCAACCTTGTCATCACCGTTCACCAGCAATATCCCGTTGCCGGGGATGAGATTGACAAAGAGTCGGAAGCTGCGCTTGATATCCTCAAGGGAGTCGAAAATATCGGCATGGTCAAATTCAATATTGTTGATGATGGCGATGTCGGGGCGGTAGAGCAGGAACTTGCTTCGCTTGTCAAAAAAAGCGGTATCGTATTCATCACCCTCGGTGACAAAAAAGCCCTCTTCACTGCGTCCCGAAGCGCGGCAACCGATCGAGAAGTTTTCGGGGATGCCACCAACCAGAAATCCCGGCTTGAGACCGCCATGTTCCAGCAGCCAGGCTATAAGCGAGGTGGTGGTTGTTTTGCCGTGGGTGCCCGCTACAACAAGGGAGGTGTTCTCGGCGATGAGGTGACGGCGCACCAGCTCCGGCATGGAGAGCAGCTCAAGATGATGGTTCAGGGCATATTCGAGTTCCGGATTTCCGCGGCTGATTGCATTGCCGACAACGACGATGTCAGGTGAAGCGCTCAGCAGGTTTGTTTCGGAAAAGCCGGTGAAGTAGCGGATGTTATGGTCGTCAAGATAGCTGCTCATGGGAGGATAGAGCTGCGTATCCGAGCCGCTGATGGCATGACCTGCATGGGAGAGGGCGACGGCAACCGATGCCATTGCGGTACCGCCGATACCGAGAAAGTAGAAGGAGCTCATCGTTTGCTGATTATCAATTTCCGTGTTTCGGTGCTGCACAGGCAGCATGCACAAGGGTTTATATACATAAAAAAACAGACAGGGCGCAACAGGAGAGCGATTCGGTTCCTCTGGAGTTCCTGTAACAGGTGGTCATGAGGATTTTCCTGTTGCTCCTCCTCAGATGAGGAAAAAAAATCAGTATTCCGCAGAGAATTGGAGTAATGGTACAAAAGAATGAAATGAATCCGTATTTTAGCGGAAAGGTATTCCAAATTTTAATCAGATAACCAGTTATGCAGTTTATTGACCTGCTTTCACAGAAAGAGCGGATACGTACAGCACTTCTCCGTCGTATTGAGGGTATTCTGGATCGTGGCCAGTTTATTATGGGGCCTGAGGTAACCGAACTCGAATCACGCCTTGCATCCTGTGTCGGTTCACGGCACTGTATCTCCTGCTCCTCAGGAACCGACGCGTTGCTCATGCCCCTCCTCGCCAAAGGTGTTGGCCCTGGGGACGCTGTGCTGACCACGCCTTTTACCTTTTTTGCAACCGCTGAAGTGATAAGCCTGGCGGGAGCAACTCCTGTTTTTGTTGATGTTTCTCCCGATACTTTCAATATGGATCCCGATCTTGTTGGTTACGCAGTC
>CAINOO010000352.1 GCA_903851535.1 uncultured Chlorobiaceae bacterium
ACACCGTTGATCGTCAGCGAATAGCGAAGTGCTACAAGATCTATCCAGCCACAGCGGCGTTTTCTTCCGGTTGTGGCGCCAAACTCATGGCCAATACGACCAAGCAGCTCACCGGTCTCATCAAGAAGTTCCGAAGGGAATGCCCCGTTGCCGACTCTGGTCATGTAAGCCTTGCAGACACCGATCACCTTGCCGATATAGTTCGGTGCTATGCCGGAACCGGTACAGGCACCTCCTGAAGTAGGATTGGAAGAGGTTACATAAGGATAGGTACCATGATCAACATCAAGCAGACAGCCCTGGGCACCCTCAAGCAGGACCGTTTTGCCCTCCTGGAGCTGGCGGTTCAGGTAAAGCTGGGTATTGGTCACGTATGGATCAATAATCTTGTCGAACTCTTCGTACTCACGAACCATGGTTTCGACATCAATCTCTTCCTTGTCATAAATATTCCTGAAGAGCTTGTTCTTGGCCGCAAGGTTTTCACGGAGCTTCTCCTGCAGCACTTCCGCACTGAGCAAATCGACAACCCTTATGCCTTTGCGTGCAAACTTGTCCTCATAGCTCGGACCGATACCACGACCGGTTGTGCCTATTTTCTGGTCGCCCTGGGCACTTTCATGCAGGGAGTCGAGCAGTTTGTGATAGGGCATGATGAGGTGGGCATTATGACTGATAAAAAGTCGGCCCGTCACCTCATAACCAAGCTCTTCGACCTTTCTGATCTCATCGAGCAGCGCCACCGGGTCAATGACGACGCCATTGCCGATAACACAAACACATCTTTTATTAAAAATTCCAGAGGGAATCAGGTGCAGAACAACGGTTTTATTATCAAAACAGATGGTATGACCAGCATTCGCCCCACCCTGATAACGGACAACAATATCATACTTGTCCGAAAGGTAATCGACAAGCTTGCCTTTACCTTCATCACCGAACTGCGTGCCGACAATAACCGTTGCCGACTGTGACGGTGTCCTGAATTTTTTTGATTCCACGACGATTGTTTTTATTGACAGATATAATGATCAAAATGAGCCAGAAGCTCACTCTTTCCCTTGCCTGAAAACGATGAATAATTTACAATAAATTTGGCATTGGCAGCGCAACTTTCCATAATGCGGGAGGTTTGCACCTTTTCCTTCTGCGTAAGCTTGTCATATTTTGTCAGCACAATGGCGTAAGGCTTTTCGTGAGCCTCAAGAAAGCTGATCATCGCCCTGTCTGACTGCATTGCTGGATGACGTGAGTCAAGAAGCAGCACAACCAGCGAAATAGCCCGCCGTTGCACAATATAGGAAGAGAGGAGGGTACCCCACAAGGCTTTTTCAGCATGACCGACGGCCGCATAGCCATAACCGGGAAGATCGACAAAATAGAGATGACCATTAACAAGAAAATAGTTGATCAATCTTGTTTTTCCCGGGGTTGAACTGGTTTTGGCAAGACCTTTGATACCGGTGAGGGAGTTAAGCAGCGTCGATTTTCCGACATTGGACCTTCCTGCAAAAACAATTTCGGGAAAAGATTCTTCCGGAAGACCGGAAAGAGCGGAAACACTGATGTGAAAGGTGGAATTAACAATTTTCATACAAAAGAGCGGTCACAAAAAAAGAGCTGCAAAAAGGAAGCTAAAAACCTTGCGTTAAAAACCCAAATGTTTAACTTTCATCGGTTCATTTAAACGAACGACACACCCTCACTCCACCATAAGCAAAAAGGCAGAACAGCAGAAGATGTCACTCTTCATTTATAACTCTCTCAGCAGAACGAAAGAAAAATTCGAGCCCCTTCATCCGGGGATGGTGACCATGTATGTGTGCGGACCGACCGTTTACGGCCATGCCCACCTTGGCCATGCAAAAAGCTATGTTTCGTTTGATGTCGTCGTTCGCTGGCTGCGCCATAGCGGATACAAGGTAAAGTATGTACAGAACATTACTGATGTGGGCCACCTGACCGATGACGCCGATGAGGGCGAAGATAAAATCTCCAGGCAGGCGCGACTTGAAAAAACAGACCCTATGGAAATTTCACAATTCTATACGAGAAGTTTTTATGAGGATATGGATCG
>CAINOO010000353.1 GCA_903851535.1 uncultured Chlorobiaceae bacterium
GACAAACAACGACTGGATGGAGAGAATCACCATCATCCTCGTCGAGCTCAACAGCACCATATCGAGCTTCTCAAAAATTGCATTGGAGAGCGTCGGTGATAACACAACACTCAATTGCCTTGAAATTGTTCCAAGAACCTTGACTGCCGAAAGGAGAACATCGGAAGAGGTACCCTTTCTGTCAATGCTGATTTGACCGACATGCTCCTCAATTCTCTTTTTTTCCTGCTCGTCAAGAGACTGAAAGGTCATGATAAGATCGACATAGTAACGATACCCCTTGTCGGTCGGAATTCTTCCCGCAGAGGTGTGCGGCTGACTGATATAGCCTTCACCCTCAAGTTCGGCCATGACATTGCGTATCGTGGCATCTGAAAGGCCAAGATTGTAATTTTTGGCGATATACCTTGAGCCCACCGGAGCAGCAGTCACCACATAGGCCTGGATAATAATACCAAGAACCTGCCGCTCTCTCATATTGAGATCACGAAAATCCATCAACGTACACCCATAGCAATTGCAATTTAACAGTAAGAAACAAACAGTTGAATTTAAAAAAACTAATCGACTCTACACCCTTTGCATCATCATTATAGAGAATGAACGGTAATATAGTGCCGCCGCTCTCTTTTCACGAAAAAAAGAGCGCACCCGCCCTGTTTCAGCCAAAAGTGCCGGAAAGAATCCGGTCATGGCCGGAATAATCCTTTGCGACACTGATTCCGCAAAAACCATTTGTTGCCATAAGTTCCGTCACTGCGGCAGCCCCGTCTGCATGAAGCTCAAAACAGAGCCTTCCTCCCGGAACAAGGAGCTTGGCTGCCTGTTCGGCAATTGCGTGGTAACACTCCAGCCCGTCAGATGTGGTCAGGGCAATTTTCGGCTCGTACTGCTTGACCTCCCGCTGAAGAGTCTCCCATTCGAGCGCCGGAATATAGGGCGGATTGGAGACAATCAAATCATAGGCTGCCTCAGGCAACCATGCCGCAAAAAGTTTATCGAACATATCGGCCAAAACACATTCGACCTGCGATTCCACACCGAGCTTTGCTGCATTTATCCTGGCAACCTCAAGAGCTCCCGCAGAGCAATCAGCGGCGCTCACCCTCACTTCAGGGCAGAGCTTCGCCAACGTCAGGGCAATGCAGCCGCTTCCCGTACCAATATCAAGAATTTTTGCCTCACGCGAGCCCCCGCGACCTGTCATGCCGAGAGATTCGAGCACATGCTCAACAAGCAGTTCAGTTTCCGGACGGGGAATCAGCACCCGCTCATCAACAAAAAAAGGCAACCCATAAAAGTACTGCTCTGCGGTTATGTACTGCACCGGACGTCCTTCGATCCGCTGACGGCAAAGCGCCCTGAACCGGTCAAGCTCATCACGATAAACCGGCCTGTTGTGCTGCAAATAAAGCTCAAGCCGGCTTTTGGCGAGCACATGCCCCAACAGCAGCTCCGCACTGATGCGCGCCTCATCGACCTTTTTCGACACAAAATAATCAGTCGTTGTTTTGAGCAGCTCAACAACCTCCCACTCTTTCACCTCTTCCATCACAAACTCTCAAGCCAAACGTTTACGCCAACCCCTCGAGGAGAACAGCAAAATTCATTAAGGTACACCATCGCAACCGCTCTTTAAAAAAAATCTTCTCCACAGGCCATTACAAAGAGTACATTACCACTCACCATTGTTTTAACCCGGCACCCTGCACAACAAAAAAAAGATCGCCCTTCCAGGCCAACGACACGATGAAAAAAGTTCTTCTCGCACTGCTTCTGCTGCTGTTTGCCGCTCAAGGCACACCGGCATCAGCCGCTTCAAAATTCACTGGCATCATGGCAATGGCGCTGACCATGCCAAACGGTTCCGCCAGGGTCACCTACTCATTTGGAGCCACGACTCAACGCATGGATATGGTCATGCGGATGAACAAAATACCTGACCCGCTCACAACCACGGTAATCACCAAAGCATCGCAGCCAGACCAGGCCTGTATCATCAACCATCAGGCAAAAAGCTACAGCATCGTCAACCTGAAAACTGCGGCCGAAAACGCCATGCTGCTTGATTTCGACAGCAACTACACCCTCGCAAAGCTTGGCGCACAAACCATAAAAGGGTACCGTTGCCAGCACATTTTACTGACCAGCACCACCGAAAAACTTGAGCTCTGGGTAACGCGTGATCTTGGCGATTTTTCGACCTTCAGAATTCTTCAGTCACAAAACCCCCGTCTCTCCAACACACAACTGGCCAAAAAGCTCAGCACGGAAGGCGTTGAGGGATTCCCGGTCAAGATCGTGCAATATAACGATAGTGGAAAATACACGATGGAACTTGTACAACTCTGGCCAAAATCAGTTCCCGCCTCCCAATTCACGGTACCCGCAGGATACCAGAAAGTGATTGACAACCAGAAACCGCTTGGAGCACAGGAAAAAGCGCACCTGAAAAACCTTATGGAAAAGATGAAAAAAATCTGAATATATCTTTTGTGGATTTTTTTTTTTGCAATTAAAGCACTAATTTAAACGAAAGATTAAGCAGAACGATAGTAGTAAAGAGGCGAATCTATGGCGGGTATTTATTAGTCATAGAGTATTGTGGATGTTTCAGAATTCCAATTTATCAACCTTAAACCTGAATTGAAATGAAGTCACTATTTGTGTTGTTGATCCTGGTAATGTTCCCGGTTTTTTCATGTTGCCAGGCGGCAATTTTTCCTGAAGTGCTTGCCTACATGAGGGCAAACGGATTTACGATTGTCTCAGACAAGTATGCTTATTTGAAACAAGGCGAAACATCATCCTATTCAGAGGCCTTTTCCAAAGGCAGAAATTATATAATTTGTACTGGTTCTGATGACTCAAATGTTAATGATACTGACGTTACCGTATATAATTCCGATGGTTCTATATATATGTCAGACAATGAATCCAGTAAAGCTGCCACACTAACTTTTGAACCTGCTTTTACAAGAAGCATGACGGTAACAATGAAAAACTATGCGTCAAGCACGCCAAACTCCGCATCAAATATTCGAACCGTTATCGCTTACATCGTCCGGTAGCAACAGCTAAAAACTTGCGCAATTCGACGCCTGATGACTCTCAAAAACGTTGTATTGTCTTCCCCAGGCTCTTCGCTTTAAAGTGAAAAAATCCCCGCAGTTTTGCTGTGGGGATTTTTTCAACCCGCACCTGTTTCATCCCTGACGTGATGCATTCCCTCCTTTTTTTGCCTTCATGAAGCGGCTTTTTTGTATGTTTCAATGGCCGGTTTTTCTGCTCATCCACGTTCCTATGGTAACGGATGATCTGTAAACCATTATTAAATAAAACTATCCTACTCACACACTCAAATTCACAAGCAACGTGGCAGATAAAATCACTTCAAGAAGCGAGGACTATTCCCAGTGGTATATTGACCTTGTACGCTCAGCAAAACTGGCCGACTATGCCGATGTCAGGGGATGCATGGTCATCCGCCCAAACGGCTATGCAATATGGGAAAAAATGCAGGCTGCCCTTGATCGCATGTTCAAGGAGACCGGCCATGTCAACGCCTACTTCCCGCTCTTTATCCCTGAAAGCTTCATCGCAAAAGAGGCTGAACATATTGAAGGGTTTGCCCCTGAATGTGCCGTAGTCACCCACGGCGGAGGCGAAGAGCTGGCTGAAAAACTCTATATCCGCCCAACGTCAGAGACCATCATCTGGTCTTCCTACAAAAAGTGGATACAGTCGTACCGCGACCTGCCCATCCTGATCAACCAGTGGGCCAACGTGGTACGCTGGGAGATGAGAACCCGCCTCTTCCTCAGAACCACCGAATTTCTCTGGCAGGAGGGCCATACCGCCCATGCCAACCCCGAAGAGTCGCAGGAGGAGGTGCTGCGCATGATCAACGTCTACAAAACCTTTGCCGAAGAGTACATGGCCATGCCGGTCATCATGGGCAAAAAAACCGACAACGAAAAATTTGCCGGTGCGGTCGATACCTGGTGCATTGAAGCGATGATGCAAGACAGCAAGGCACTTCAGGCGGGAACCTCCCACAACCTTGGCCAGAATTTTGCAAAAGCATTCGACTGCCAGTTCCAGACCAAAGAGGGCGTACTCGACTATGTCTGGGCAACAAGCTGGGGTGTCTCGACAAGGCTGATTGGCGCACTCATCATGGCTCACTCTGACGACCGCGGCCTGGTGCTGCCCCCAAAACTTGCCACACGCCAAGTGGTTATTATCCCCATTCTCAGGGGCGACAAGGCCGCCGTCATCGAAAAGGCCAATGCCATTGCGCACGAACTGAACAAAAGCGGCATAGCCTCCTTTGTTGACAGCAGCGAACAGAACTCCCCCGGATGGAAATTTGCCGAATATGAGCTGCAGGGCATCCCCATCCGTCTTGAACTCGGGCCACGCGATATCCAGAACAATATCTGCATTGCTGCCCGACGCGACACACTCGAAAAAACCGAACTGCCGCTCGACGCAACCCTGCCGGATTGCATCAGCGAAATTCTGAACACCATCCAGCAGAGCATGTTCGACAAGGCACTCCAGTTCCGCACGGAGCACACCTTCGAAGTACAGAGTTATGAGGAGTTCAAGGTGGCGGTTGAAAAGGGATTTGTGATCGCCCACTGGGACGGCACGGCAGAAACTGAAGCAAAAATAAAGGC
>CAINOO010000354.1 GCA_903851535.1 uncultured Chlorobiaceae bacterium
AACCAATCGCAGAGCATAGCTCTTGCATCCTGCCGCCTCTCTCTCGCATCATGCAGGCTCATTGCAGGATACGCCCCAAATGACATCAGAACCACCTTGCCTTGAAAGGTATACTTAAATCGCCATAGCTTCGAAGCAGGCGCAATAGCTTACCGTTTGTATACTTTTTCTCCGGCACATAAAGAAACAAACCATCGCCATCAAAGAAAGTTTGCGATAGTACGGAATCAGGTATATCTCTGTGGAGTGCTTGAGAAGCCAGAAACACAAAAGCCCTTGTAAAACAAGGGCTTAAGGACTTAATGGGATATTAAAAAACCTTTCTTTTGTGGAGATGGCGGGAGTCGATTATAGCTTATTTTAAAGGCTAAAAATGGCATCAATTACAAAACTATACCCAAGAGTATACTAAAAACAACAAACTCACCTCAATTCTGTAGAGAATCCGGCTTATCTGGAGGCTTCACCTTTTCCTTGGCACGCACAAGAAATCAATAAAAATATAATCTATTGCTGCCTTACATCCTGAACAATTATTCCCTGCTGGAGTGAAAACTCTCAAACAATGTTGCACTATGTTCATTAATGCTGCCACCACTGATTGGCTCAGGGATCGCGGCCTGTGTCGACGGCTTCCAAAACGTTACCGGGTACCGATCAAGAACCCGCCACCCTGTAGCGGTAATCTCAGGAGCCCGGTTCTTTTCGTCACCCATAAACAGGTAATACGCCTCCGCCTCGGCCTCCTTTGCCGCTCGAATTGAAACGCGACGTTGAAACTACCAGGGAATACAAACCTGAAAACACTCAGTGAAATGCCGGGTCATAAAAATTTAGAGACAACAGTGATTTATGCCCATGTGATTTATGCAACAAAAAGAACCGCTGCAAATCTTATCACTATTGATATCGGTGAAGAGAAAGAAATAGCAAAATAGAATAAAAAAAGTTGTGAGTATTGGAAAGGATTTTATACTTTCTTTTCACGGCTTTTTCTTAATGAAAATTTTGCCTGCATGCTCACTCCCTCTTCCTCTGATAACCATCTCCTCGTTATGGAAGATATTTTACGCTTCTATATCGAAAACCATCCTGACGGACTTGAGACATGCAAACCCTTTCTTGTTGATATGCAGGAGCTTATTGAAGAGTATCAAGCCCTATTGACTCTGTTTTATGAACAAAGTCAACGACAGGCCGTTCTTATTCACTGGCTGGTAAGTAGTTGCAGTATCTGAGCCTGACGGGGGCTTGCAATACTGGTTGTGGCGCCTGGATATTCAGTCTCTTTTTTGGGCTGGATTGTTGTCGTTGACCATTTTACCAAGTGCTGCAAATTCGCTTGACAACTGTGCAAGGCGGTACTGCATATCCTCAAATCTTCTTCTGATATCGGCACTCATGTCGGTATTTACTTTCTGTTTTCCGTCGATAATGTAGTCGATATCCAATCCTGCATCTGCAAGTTTTTTGCTTAGTGTCATCCCGATTTCACTGCTGCCGGTCAAATATGGCCGAAAGTATGAGCCGCTTTGCACCCCTATGGCTGCGGCGGCTTTTTTAAGGCTGCCATATTTCCGGCCTATCTCTTCCTCAAGCCGGCCACCCATTGTAGCTTTATCACCTTTCATTTCTTTTTTGTCTTTTTTGTCTTTTATTTTAAAATAAAGAATAAGATTGAGTAAAATAAATAAAACGCTTTTACTACATCAATGAATAAATATAAAAAAAAATGAACAAAGATATAGAAAAGACTATTGAGCCTACGTTTGAGCAGCTTCCGGCTATGGTTGCCGAGCTTTCGCGTAAGTTCGATGCGTTTCTCCAGCGCCCTGAATAAGTTGAAGTCGCGGCGGCGGCTCCGATGGGTGTTGCCCCCTGTGCCGCATTCCTTTCTGATATCGAGGGTCGGGAGGTTACGGTTGGCGCGGTTTATAATCGCGTGCATAAAGGTCGGCTGCCTTACCGCAAGAACGGGGCCAGGCTCTATTTTTTGCGTGAGGATATTCTTGAGTTTATCCGCACGCCGAAGAAGCCTCGGGTGCAGTTTCATGAGGTGATGAAATCTTATTGAACAATAATCAACGACGATGGAGAAGGCCATGAACAAAGCTGATGAACTGGTCATGATGGAGGTGCAGTGCTTTCTGACTGAAGACGAAAAGATTGACAGGGGCGGAGATCTTGCCGGTCATGTGCGGATGGTCGAATTGCTTACCGGTGAGAAGAAGGAGAAAGTGGCTGCCTATAAAACGAAGATTGACGCTCACACTCTTGATGCTGTCCATCTTTCTGCAGCTCTCCAGAATGGCTATGAATACCGTTCCGTGGAGTGCCGGAGGGTCATAAACTTCCAACTGCGCATCGTGGATTTTGTGCGTGTTGATACGGGTGAGTTGGTGTTGTCGCGCCCGATGGATATCGGAGAGGCCCAAGAGAGCATGTTGACAGGGAAAGCGCGCGAGTAGAGATGAGGATAGGATGAGCGAGGGATTTATAAAACTGTACCGGTGCCTGATGGAGTGGGAGTGGTACCATGATTCGCACATGGTGCATCTCTTTCTGCATCTGCTTTTGACGGCCAACCACAAGCCTCTTCGGTGGAAAGGGATGACGGTTGAAAGGGGTCAGCTTATTACCGGAAGGCTGGCATTATCTGAAGCAACGGGCATATCGGAGCGAACGTGTCGCACTTGTCTGGAACGACTCAAATCGACCGGCAGTTTGACCATCAAAACGACCAACAAATACAGTTTAATAACGATAAATAATTACAACAGTTATCAAGAGCTGGTCAATCAGGCTGACCAGCAGAACGACCAGCAAAACGCCAACAAACGACCAGCGACTGACCAACAACTGACCACAAACAAGAATGATAAGAATGTAAAGAAGGAAGAAAGAGAGAGTGAAGAGAGAATGAACGAGGATAACACACCCGCCTATGCAGAGGAAAGCGCACCTGAATACGGTTCCAGGCCAAAGCGTGCAAGGAGCCGCAAGAGCCGGCAGAAACCTGATTTTTCGGAAGGTAAGGTTTTTAAAAACCCCGGTTTCTTCCCGGCCTTTTGTGCCGGTCAATGGTTTGACTGGTGCAGGAACAAAAAGGCTCCCTATCGGACACAGGAGGTTGCGGAAGAGGCGCTTTGCTACCTCTACGAGTTGAGCAAGGGAGATGAAGCGCTGGCGGCTGAAGCGTTGCGTATTGCCAGAATATCGGACTGGCAAAGTTTTCACTGGCATTTTAAACATCTCAATAAAAATGACCATGACAACCATCAACCAATCAATGGCCAAAGCCATCACGGGGCTGACAATCTCCGTTGGCTTGAATCCCATGCTTGACGGTGCCGTGCGGACGCTTGGCGGTGATTACCGTGCTGCAAAAAAAATGGCTGGCAAGCTTACGACACGGGCGTCAACGCTTGAGATCGAGCGGGCCGTCAGGACGCTGCAGGTCATGAAGTGCAAGACCTATGCCAAGGCGCTGGAGAAGGAGAACGGGCGCGTTCCCGGCGGCATTGTTGACCTGGGCATTACGCAGATGCTTTACGCCATGCGGATCACCATGGCAGAGCTTGATGGCTGGTACAGTACCGCTGAGCAAACCAAGTTTCAGCACACGCTCTTCTCTCCCCTGCCGGAAAAGGCCGATGCCCGGCAGATCCTTGACGACCTGCGCCTGAAGATGTTCTCGAAGCATGCTGCTGCCCGGGAGCTGCTGCGCCTTGAAGAGGAGAACAAGGCGCTCCCCGAGCATAAACGCCTGAGTGCCGCATCGTTGCGTGCGGCCATTGGTGTTGGCATGTGGTCGCTGTTTTTTGAGGAGCACAAGCAGGAGGCTTTTCTGCTGCTGCAATGGCCAGAGCTGCCGCTGGCTGGACGGCTGGACTATTTCAACAGCCTGGCAGCCGAAGAGCAGCAGCGCATCTGGCAGGAAAAAACGGCGGAGGCACGCGAAAAAGCGACGCGGGCGCTGTTTGAACGGCAATACCAAAACCATGCAAAAATGGACGAATTGGACACCTATAAAAAAGGAAGCGATCATGAGCGTAGCGCTGTTTAAAAACGGGAGTGCTCTGGATGCTGAGATAACCGATGTTGAGAGCGGTTTATCAGGGCATGTATTATTTTTGCTCTTTTTTATTTATTTTTACTTCATGAAGCTTGATACCTACCACATAAAAAAGGTCCTGGGCTATATCAGCGAGGGGTTGCCGAAAGAGAAGGCCTGTACCATTGCCGGTATCAGCAAGTCGGCCTTTTACCTCTGGTATAATCAGGGTAAAGAGGAAAGGGTATCGAGAGTTTGCAGCGTGAGCTGTATGAAGGGGTGCCGGTGGCTGAAATTGAGTGTGAGCTGTGGCACCTGCGCGTCATCAAGGCGGCGGCGAAGAAGCATTGGCAGGCAAGCGGCTGGTATCTTGAGCGGAGACGCGGTTATGGGCAGCACTCCGAGGCACCGGGTGATGAGGAGAGTCCCTATGTGTTAATATAGATGGTGCGACGTGAGGTCGTGGAATTGAATTGTTCTTTGCAGAACCAACTGTGCCGTCAGTTGGCCCCACCGACACATGCAGAATGAGTAATCACCCTGTGTGAAGCAGTCGGGAAACGTACC
>CAINOO010000355.1 GCA_903851535.1 uncultured Chlorobiaceae bacterium
ACTGTCCCCACATCATACACCTCTGCTTCAGACTCAAAACCGGCAAGCTGCTTGCGAAGTATGGATGAAACCTCATCAGGCCTGACTGTTGTAGACATATCTTATTCCGCTTGGTTATTTGTTAAGAAAAGAGAAAGATTCTGCTTACCTTCTTTTTAAGTCCAACTCGGGCTGTTTTCCATTCCAAAAGATAAAACCTGAATTTAATGAAAAGCTTTTAGTTATTCAAATTCTCTCTCTCTTTTGAATAGTTTGGCTTTTTCTGGATTTAAGCAGATACCAACACCTACAGGAATTTTGCCCGAAGAAAACAGTATGAAAACTGTCAGAGGATTCGCTTCAGCAACAGTCGGAAACGTTGCATGTGGCTTTGATGTCTTGGGATTTGCCATTACCGAGCCAGGTGATGAAGTAATTCTGACGCTTTCCGATCAAGCACACTCCGGATCTCCGGTTTCAATTACCACCATTACAGGCGACGGTGGTGCGCTCCCGCTTGACCCCAAAAAAAACACATCAAGTTTTGTTGTCCTGAAATTTCTCGAATATATCCGCACCCATAAACAGATCGATTTTACCGGCCATATCTCCCTTGAACTGAAAAAGTACCTGCCTTTGAGCAGTGGGATGGGAAGCAGCGCCGCAAGTGCAGCCGCAGCACTGATCGCCGCAAACGAACTGATGGGAAACCCCTGTTCGAAAATGGAACTGGTGCACTTCGCCATTGAGGGAGAGCGGGTTGCCTGCGGATCGGCCCATGCCGACAACGCCGCACCGGCAATTCTTGGCAATTTCGTGCTGATCCGGAGCTACACACCGCTTGATCTTATTACGATTCCCTCTCCTGAGCATCTCTACTGCTCCCTGGTGCATCCCCATACCGAGCTGCGCACCGCATACGCGCGCTCAGTGCTGCCCCAGGAAATTCCACTCAAAACAGCAACCCAGCAGTGGGGCAATGTCGGCGCACTTGTTGCCGGTCTGCTTACCTCCGACTATGATCTTATCGGGCGATCCCTGGTTGATGTTATCGCCGAACCAAAACGAGCCCCGCTCATCCCCGGTTTTTTTGACGTCAAGCAGGCAGCGCTCGACAGTGGTGCCCTCGGATGCAGCATTGCAGGCTCAGGCCCCTCCATTTTTGCCTTTTCCTCCTCTGCAAAAACCGCACGTGCCGTGGGCCTCGCAATGAAAGAGGCATTCCTGCACTCCAAAGCTCACCTTCAGTCAGATATGTGGGTATCGCCTATCTGCAAAGAAGGGGCACGAATAGTGTAACACCACAAATTTCAACAGAGAACCGAACAACTCATGATCTATTTCAGCACCAATAAGTCATCAATACCCGTCTCCATAAGCAAGGCAACGCTTGAAGGGCTTGCTCCCGACGGCGGACTCTACATCCCCTCCGAAATTCCCCGCTTTTCCCCGGAAGAGATAACACTCCTCGAGGGGGCAAGCTTTAACAACATCGCCTTTGCCATAGCAAAAAAATTTATTGCCGGAGCCATCCCCCCCGACCAGCTCAGCGACATCATCGAAAGCTGCTATACCTTCGACACTCCAATTGTCCAGCTCGACCAGAATACCTTTGTCGAAGAGCTTTTCTGCGGGCCAACACTCGCCTTCAAAGATTACGGTGCACGCTTTCTTGCCCGACTGACCGGCTATTTTGCAGCAGAGGAGAAGAAGCTTATCACCGTCCTTGTTGCAACATCGGGCGATACAGGAAGCGCTGTGGCTTACGGCTTTCAGGGAATTGCCAACACAAGGGTCGTACTCCTCTATCCTTCAGGAAAAGTGAGCCGACTGCAGGAACAGCAACTGACCACCGCTGGTGGCAACGTCCACGCCCTTGAAGTACAGGGCGACTTTGACGACTGCCAGCGCATGGTAAAACAGGCCTTTGTCGATTCCAGCCTGAACAAATCCCTGACGCTCACCTCCGCCAACTCCATCAATATATCACGGCTGATCCCGCAATCGTTCTATTACGGCTGGGCCAGCATGCAGCTCAGGGAACGCTACGGCTTCAGTGAGCCGCTTTTTTCCGTCCCGAGCGGCAACTATGGAAACCTTACCGCAGGCGTGCTTGCAAAACGGATGGGCTTTCCCATCGGCCACTTTATTGCCGCATCAAATGCCAACGACAGCGTCACCCGCTATATCAATGAGGGACGCTACGAACCTCGTCCAACCATCACCACCCTTTCAACCGCAATGGATGTCGGCAACCCGAGCAATTTTGCACGACTGAGATATTTTTACCACAACGACCATGACTCCATGGCAAAGGAGATCACGGGCATTGCTGTTTCGGATGAAGAGACCATTGCCACAATCCGGTCAGTTGATGAGCGCTTTGGCTATGTCATGGATCCGCATACCGCCGTCGCATACCGTGCACTTGAACGCTTCAGAAGCGTAGCAGAAAACGCGGAAAAGCCTGGCATCCTCCTTTCAACGGCTCATCCGGTAAAATTTCTTGAAGCAATAGAGGGGGCTCTGGGCAAGAAAATCGGTATCCCATCGGACCTCAAGGAGCTTATGGAAAAAAAGAAGAGTGCCACGCTGATCAGTTCCGGGTATGACGAACTCGCCTCTTATCTCAACGGGCTCGACCAGTAACCCTTTAATTAGTAGGCAAGGAATGAACTTCAGAACACTCTTGTTCCTTTTTATCCTGATACCGATCATGTTTTTCGGGATACTCTTGACACTGCTGATCAATCTCTTCGACCCATCAGGCAGCAGTTTTCATAGAATAGCCGCATGGTGGGGTCGACTTAGCGCAAAAATTTTTGGTATCACCATCGAGGTAACCGGACGAGAAAATTACAGCGCGGAACATAACTATCTTGTCATCAGCAATCATGCCGGCATGGCCGATATTCCACTGCTGCTCGGTGCCATGAACCTTGACCTGCGCTTTATGGCAAAGGAGGAGCTTGGAAAAATTCCATTGTTGGGGAGGGTACTCAGGCAGGCAGGCTATGTAATGATCAAACGGGGACAAAACCGGACCGCACTGCAAAGCCTTTTTGCAGCAACAGAGGTACTGAAAAGCGGCCATTCGCTCCATATTTTCCCCGAAGGCACCCGATCAGCAACCGGTGAACTCCTTCCGTTCAAGCGCGGAGCATTCCGTGTAGCACAGGCAGGAGGCGTTCCCGTACTGCCCGTCACCATCATCGGAAGCCATCTGATCACCCCCAAAAAAAGCCTTAAAATCAACAAGGGCAAGATCAGGGTTATCATCGACAAGCCCATTGAACCCTCCTCCTTCGGCAGTGTCGAAGAACTCATGGCCACCTGCTCCGAAGTCATCACAACCAATTTCAACCGCTACCAGAACAACTAAATCTGGCGGTAGAGGTTTACCATTTCAATCGCCGTCATGGCAGCATCAAAACCCTTGTTACCCGCCTTTGTTCCTGCACGTTCTATCGCCTGTTCAATGTTTTCTGTCGTTAAAACGCCAAACGCAATAGGAATCATCGTGTCAAGGGCAACCTGTGCAATCCCCTTGGTAGCCTCAGCAGCTATAACGTCAAAATGGGGTGTGGAACCGCGGATAATGGCACCAAGCGTAATAATGGCATCATACTTGCCGCTCAGGGCAACCTTTTTGGCAACCATCGGCAACTCAAAGGCTCCAGGGCAGCGATAAATGGCAATATTTTCCTCCGATCCTTCATGGCGGCGGATACAATCAAGTGCACCATCAACAAGCTTCTGCCCGATAAAATCGTTAAAACGTGCAACCACAAGCGCAAATCGGATACCCTTTGCACTCAAAACTCCTTCAATCTGTTTCACCTGCATAACAATCATCTTTTTGAATTATTTCTACGAACGACAATAGCCGAGCATCCGCTCCACCAGATCAATAAGCACATGGCCAATTGTGATATGGCACTCCTGCACCCGATCAGCGGAACCGGAATGGGGCACAATAATTTCAAGATCAGCCAATCCCTTCAACCGGCCACCATTCCCCCCAAGCAAGGCAATCGTTTTCATCCCCTGCTGCTGCGCACTGGTGAGGGCATTGATTACACTTTGGCTGTTCCCACTGGTTGAAAGACCGACCAAAATATCTCCTTCGCGCCCGTAAGCCTCCACAAGCCGTGCAAAAACCGCATCATAACCAAGATCATTCGCTCCCGCAGTCAGGGCCGAGGTGTCGGTAGAAAGAGCTATTGCCGGAAGTGCCGGACGCTCCACACTGCTGCGATAGCGGATGGTCAGCTCCGTTGCCAGATGCTGGGCATCCGCGGCACTGCCACCGTTGCCACAAAGCAGCACCTTGCCACCATCCTCAAACGTCCCGGAAATCATGCGGGCCATGGCAACAATCACGGCACTGTTCTGCCGCGCAACCCTCTCCTTGAGCTGTGCACTATAAAGCATCGTATCAAGCACAACCTCCTCATAACGGGTACGGTCATTCAGCCCGTCGGAACAGCCACATTCCTTGATCATAACGACAAATTATTAAACCCGTAACGAATTGTACTGCATTAATATAATGAAAAAGCGGAATTCCACTCCCTGCCGCTCAAAAACCGCTGAAACTGTTTGAAACAAATGCGGAAGCCTGTCTGTTGCGCTTTATGAGCGATACCAGCAAGAAAAGAACAGCCGATGTTTATTGATTCACGCTCTTGTTCGTCTGAAAAAACGATTGAGGATCAACAATGGGCATCGGCATTTTTTCAAGGAAGGTACCAGCACCCTTGACCAGCAAGGCCCCTCTTGAAGTAGAAATTGCCAGAGAGATAACGGTAAAAAGAAGATCTTCAGGAACATTGATACTCCCTGCCTTGCCCTCTGCCTGTTCGAGCCCTTTGGCCAAAAAGAGTGACTCCGTCTCCGCCCTGGCATAGGTTGCGCCGTCACTCTTCCGATTGACAAGAATCATTAACCCGATAATAATCCTGTCGTTCGCCGTTCTTATCGCCATGGAGGTATCAAAATTGAACGACTCATTTTCGCCAACACCCACTGGCTCCCTGAAAGAAAAACTTTTAAACCGAAAACCTGAATACTGGATACCTGTTTGCGCTCTCTTTTCCATGACGGTTAACCAACCATTGAACTGCCGGCAGTATTGATGTAATATATTTTTGTACCAACCGAAAGGGAAGGTGTCTTCGCGCTCCTCGCCCCTTCGCCCAGCTCCCAAGCCCTGTCGTCAACGATCACTGCGCTTTCATGGCTTTTCTTCTGGTAGGGGATATCAATGACATCCTGACCAAGGGCAACCTCAAACTCAACAATGGTTCTCAAGGTCGGATTGGCCCAGCCAGCAACTATCCGGCTGATATACGACTCATTTTTGCCAAGCTTTTCAGCGAGTTGACGCTGGGTCATACCACTCACCTTCATTATTTCAGTAATCCTGATCGCAAACGCACCCTGACGTTCGACAAACTTTCTTGTGGCAGGAGGAACGATTGCGGCTGCTTTTCTAAGCAATGATGTCATGATCGTACGGAGTCTGATGTAAAAATAAGATTACCCTCAATAATACCAGTGGTTGCATCAATAACAATGTCGCGCGACTTCTGCCGGGCCAGAATCAGCTCATCAATCCGCTGCAATTTTTGGGCAGCCAGACGAAGGGCACCGTCATCCTGATAGGTACGGGTTCTTTTGATTCCCCCGGAGCCAGCAATCAGCAACACACTTGACCAGCGTAAACAATAGAGCCTGAGAGGACCATTATCATAATGAAACGCTGCGAGCGAATCCCTGATTGAACCCTCTCTCATTTTGAAAAAGCGCTCTTTAAAACCAAAAGAATCAACCATATCCTCAAGACGTGAAACAAGAAAATCAAACTCTTCTGAAGCCTGTGCATCACGGTCTTCAAGAAATTTTTCAAGCTCACTCTTCTCTTCGCCCTCAAAACGAACCGAATAAAGCGCCCCCCCAAGCCCATGTTCCTGATACACTATCTCAAAACCGGAATTCACTTATAAGTTAAGTTTTTCTTCATGGAAAACAAAAGATCTCTGCGGCGTCAGGGGCACGTCGTTATGGAACTCCCTTATCATCTTTTCAAGTACATCCATACCGGGAAGATCATAATCCAGTATACCTTCGCCGCCCTGGATTGAGAGCAACTCTCTCTCCCGACTTTTTCTCGAAAACCGGCTCAGCGCTCATACCTATGCTTTACATTCAGGAAAAATGACTCAAAGTAGGTAAAACTTAAACGGGCAACAACAACTGAAAGCAAAAAGGTCAGAACAAAAACTTCGAGACCGGCAGTATGCCATTGGAGAAATTCAAGCATCCTGACAATCATATGTTCACACAACATGTGGAACATATACATGCCATAACTGATGGAACCAATAGTGCGAACGGGTTTCCATGAAAAGAGTAATGCCAGAGGATGATGCTCACGAATAACAGAAGCACCGACGATAAGCACGAAGAGAAGGTGAATCATAAACTCTGGTGCCGGCCATAAAACGATGAGCAATACCAGGGCAAGAATCAAAGGAAAAAATGACCAACGCTGCCCTAAAAAAAGTTTGAGCAGCTCAAAACCGCGTTCGGTATGCAAGGCTGTAGCAAGCAAGGCTCCACCAACTATTGCGACTGGTATGGCCGACAGAAATCCGGTACCAAGCACTTGATCGCCGATGCATAAGAGCAGAACAACTGTCAACAGAATAACGGCTCTTGATGGCGTCTCAGCTTTGGAAAGGAGCGAAGGCCAGATCAAATAAAACTGCTCTTCAGTCGCAAGAGACCATGCAAAATAAAAAATGACCCTCCCATCAAGTTTCACAAACAAGTTTGATGTATAGGTCGCAAAGTACAGCAGGTTGTGAAAAAACTCCTGCCTGACAAAAACGTCCTTTTCCAGAAAAGCGACTAAAACGATATACATCGCAAGAACACCGAAATAAAGCGGAAAGATGCGGAAAGTCCGGCGCAGGTAAAAGGCCTTCAGGTCTATGCTGCCCTTCCGGCTCCGCTCCCTCAAAAGCAGTGTGGTAATGAGAAAACCACTGATTGCAAAAAACAGATGAACCCCGTATGTACCGATATAACCGAGTATCGCACCACTCCACTTTGGAGCCGTATGATGCCAGATAACTGCGGTAATACTGATAGCACGCAATCCATCAAGTGAACCAAAGTATCTCTTTTCCAGATAGCCTGCGTGACTGTCCATGTATCATTTTTCAAATCTCAATTGAAGGAAAGCCCAAGAAGGAGTGATAATACAGCGGCAATCATGTAGCCATCAAAAAGTTTCAAAACGGTCAGTGGATGGGGTTCATATTGCCTGAAAGGAAAATATAAGTCCAATGCTTTCGCCAATCAACTGGCAAGCGCACAAATAAAAAACTCCGCCCCATGCAGAACACCGGGCGGAGTAAAGAAAAAGATAAAAGAGATGCTACCCCTTAGTGGTACTGGGCGCTCTCTTCCTTGACAAATTCAACAAGCAGTTTCAGGTTTTCCGGATCCATATCGGGCAGAATGCCGTGACCAAGGTTGAAAACATGACCGGAATGTTCGGTATGCTGACCAAAAGACTTCAAAATTTTGGAGGCTTCAGCCCTGATTCTTTCGGGTGTACCGTAAAGCACCGTCGGATCGAGGTTACCCTGCAGGGCTACGCGATCACCAAGTTCGGCACGTGCCTTGCCGATATCGATACCCCAGCCGAGACCCATAGCCTCACAGCCGGTATCGGCGATATCAGAAAGAATGGTGTTGCAATCCTTTGAAAAAACAATAACCGGAGTATCAGGATATTTTGCCTTGATGGCCTGAACGGTCTCCTTGATGTAAGGAAGGGCGTATTCGCGGTAGTCATCCTCAGAGAGAGCGCTTGCCCATGAATCAAAAATCTGGATAGCATCAGCGCCAGCTTCAATCTGCTTCAGCACGTAGGCGGTAATAACGCCTGAAATCTTGCCGAGCAACGCATGGGCCATTGCTGGCTCACGATACATCATCTTTTTGGCGTAGGCATAGTTTTTCGATCCGCCGCCCTCGACAGCATAGGTGAAGAGAGTCCATGCCGCACCCGTAAATCCGATAAGGGGAACACGGTTGTCGAGTTCTCTTTTGGTCATGCGGAGTGCATCCATAACATAGCCAAGCTTTTCATCAATGTCAGGCACAATCAACTTGTCGATATCGGCCTGTGAACGGATCGGCGGAGTGAGCCTGATCCCTTTGGACTCGATGATCTCGACATTCATGCCCATGGCTTCATTGACCACAAGAATATCAGAAAAAATAATGGCCGCATCCACACCCATCAACTCAACAGGCTGAATGGTCACCTCAGTTGCCAGTTCCGGGGTCTTGCAGAGGGTTAAAAAATCGGTTTTTTCTCTCACAGCACGGTACTCCGGCAAATATCGACCTGCCTGGCGCATAACCCAGATTGGGGTTCTGGAACATGGCTGACGTTTTAGTGCCCGGAGAAAAAGATCATTTTTGAGCATGCAATGCAATAATTTGATGGGTTAACAAAACAAGGGCCCGTCAGATCGTCCGGTAATTCGCCGGCTGAGAGCAAAGTAAAAGTGCAAAGCTACGCTTTTTCAGCCTTTTTTAAAACTTTCCCGAAAAGATCGGTCACCAAAACATCAGACCCTCAACTCCAGGCCACATCCTCAACAGACGATGTGGCGTTTAATACCAAGCTGTTTGGCACTATACCCGAGGGCAAGACCGATCATCTCGGAAATATGAAAAACGGGAATAGAGCTCTCAACACCTGCATTTTTGAGCGCCTTGGCCTGATAGCCGTCAAGCGACGTATGGCAGAGCGGACAGGGTGTTACAATAAAATCGGCTTTCGACTCAATCGCCTCCTGGAGTGCCTCCGCGGCCACATTAAGTGACTCTTGCTCGGCAACCAGCAGGGTATGAAATCCGCAGCAGCGATTTTTATGAGTATAGGGAATGGTTTGACCTCCCAGAGCCTCGATCAACTGGTCAAGTGAACTTGGATCACGCGGATTATCGTGGCCAAGAACCGTTGATGGCCGAAGAATATGACAGCCATAAAAGGGAGCTATCCGATAATTTTTCAGCGGAACTTTTACCTTTTCGCGGATGGCATCAAGTCCGACATCATCAACCAATACCCAGAGCAGATGCCGAACCTCAGAAGTGCCAAGGTATTCAAGCCCCTCCTTTTTCAGAATCTCATTAATCTCGTTTTTCAGTTCCGGCGACTCATCAAGCTTTTTCTTTGCCGTACGGATCGTCATCAGGCAGGTATTGCAGGAGACAATAAGATCCATCCCCATCTTTTCGGCAAGGGCAATATTACGACCATTGACCAGCGCAAAATGTTTCGGGCTGACATACTCAAGGTTACTCCCACCGCAACAAGTGCCCTCATGGAGCTTGACAAGCTCGATTCCAAGATCTTTCTGCCAAAGCTCAATTGAACGGTCCACCTCTTTGGTCATGGACTCATTGATACAGCTCAGGTAATATGCATATCGCTTCATCGAGCAGTTCTCCCCTGTTATTTTTTATGAGATTTGTGATCCTGCTTTACATGTTCGGTCATCTCCCTGAACATCGTCCTGAATATCTTTATCCCTTTGACCGACTTTACCAGTGGCGGTGGCGGCGGCGTACGGCGCTTCATGATCATCTTCATGGCCATCGGCAGAAGATTCTGCATCGTCCAGACCACGCCATTGGTGCGTATCGGCAGGGTGGCTTCTACCAGCTTACCTTTCTTTTCAATATCCGTCATAAAGGCTTCCGCATGTTTGGAGCCACTGGTATCATTCTTGCCCCTGCTCTCAATAGCATCTTCACGTATTCCATGAATGGCATCCATAATCGGAATACTTTTCACACACGATTCCTGACAGCGGTAGCAGTGGGTGCAATCCCAGACCCCATGATCCTTGACCAGTTCGGCAAGGCGTTGCTCATGCATAGAATCACGGCTGTCAACATTCATGCGATACGACTTCAACAGTACAGCAGGAGAGACATACTCCTTGTTCGCCCGTAAAATGCTGCATTCAGAAACACACGACGCACAAAGAATACAGTCAGTAGCCTTGTCATAGCGAAGGAACTCCTCTTCCGAAATCAGGAACTCCTTTTTACCCATCTGGGCCTCAGGCATGGTTGAGTCAACCCAGTTTGCGTAATGCTTCATCTTGTCGACCAGAGGATCCATATCGACAATAAGATCCTTGATAAGCGGCAAGTTGCGCAACGGTTCAACCTTGATGATACCAGGCTCCCGGCTTTTGGCAAGCACATCCCAGACCTGGGTCGTGCAGGCAAGCTGGGAGAGCCCATTGACTCTCATACCGCAAGAGCCACAGATTCCAGCCTGACAGAAAGCCCTGAAACTCACCGATCCATCAATATGCTCCTTGATATAATTCAACGACCTGAGCACCGTAACACCCCTCTCCACCGGAATGGTATAATCGTCAAAATAGGGCTTGCTGTCGACCTGTGGATTAAAGCGGAAAACCCGAAAGGTGACATCTTTTTTCCCCTCTTTATGCTGATCTGTTGACACCGTCATAAGCAAAATAGTTAATAAGTTCTTTCCTGGAGTTCATAACGTCCCATTGTTACCGGCTTTTCACCAAGGGTAACGTTTCCCTTGACCAGGGTCGCCAGTGTATGCTTGTGCCAATTCGAGTCGTCCCGAACAGGGAAATCAATCCGGGTATGGGAACCACGGCTTTCCTGACGGGCATAGGCTCCGGCAGCAACGGTTTCGGCCAGATCCAGCATATTTTTCAATTCAAGCACCTGCATGAGATTGGTGTTGAAAACATCACTGCTGTCAGAGATACGAACTTTTTTAAAGCGCTCCTTCAGCACAGCAATCTCGGAGATCCCTTTCTGCAGAAGGGATGACTCCCTGAAAATACCAACGTTGAGTGCCAGCGTCTGGCCAAGCGCTTCACGCAACTCGCCATATCGCTCATAACGACCGGAAGGGTGCATACCACCCCTGATCTCTTCAAACTGTGCGGCAAGCTCAGCTTCAGATATCGTGCCCGGCGTAAATTTTCCCGCTTCCTCAGCCGCCGTACGGCCAGCGATACGCCCAAAAACCAGAATATCAAGCAGAGAATTTCCTCCAAGGCGATTTGCACCATGAACCGACACACAGCCACACTCACCTGCGGCATAGACGCCCTCCATGACCGTCCTGGTCTGATTATCGGTATCAATCCCTCCCATTGAATAATGAGCGGTGGGCCGGACAGGAATCGGCTCTTCAATAGGGTCAACTCCCTCAAAATTCATCGACATTTCCCGTATCTGGGGAAGACGTGATTTGATGAGATCCGCACCAAGATGGGTCAGATCAAGATGAAGATATTTACCGGCAGGGCTGTCAAATCCCCTTCCCTGTAAAATTTCCGTCTCAAGCGATCGTGAAACGAGGTCGCGCGGGCCAAGCTCCATCTTTTCGGGCGCATACCTTGCCATAAAACGCTCACCGTCCTTGTTGAGCAGGTAGCCGCCTTCGCCCCTGGCTCCTTCAGTGACCAAAAGACCGCTCTTTCTCAAACCGGTCGGATGAAACTGAACAAATTCCATGTCCTTGAGCGCAATGCCTGCCCTGTAGGCAATAGCCTGACCATCACCGGTATTGCCGGCAGCATTGCTTGATCGATTCCAGTACATTTTGGCATAGCCGCCGGTAGCAAAAATAACCGTTTTTGCCGGGAACGCTTCGACCTTGCCTGTCTTCATATTCATGGCAATCAAGCCGTTCGAGCGACTTCCGCCGACCGAGAGGTTGAGTGCAAAATACTCATTGAAAAATATCACCCCTTTTTTCAGACACTGTTCATAGAGCGTCTGCAAAATGGTATGACCTGTTTTGTCAGAACAGTAGCAGCAGCGTGGACGACCGGCTCCACCAAAAGGCCTCTGCGCAATGGTGTTATCATCCATCCTTGACCACGGCGTCCCCATATTTTCAAGTTCACGAATAATTTTGGGGGCTTCCGAGCAAAGCACATCAACAGCATCCTGATCAGCAAGGTAATCACTCCCCTTGATGGTATCAAAAATATGCATCTCAACCGTATCGTCCTTTGCCTTGTTGCCAAGCGCAGCATTGGCACCGCCCTGGGCCGCAGAGGTATGAGAACGGTTTGGATAGACTTTGGAGAGAACGGCGATATTCAGTGCCGGATTGGTTTTCATTGCCTCCATGGCGGCATAGAGCCCGGCCCCGCCGCCTCCGACAATAACAATATCAAATGGTTTCATACGCTCAAATCTCCTTGTGAAGCTCTGGATAGGGCCTCACTGATTAAATGGAGGGGCACTGCAACCGCCGAAGCACCCCGCTCATTGAAATTGGTCTTTCTGGTATTACTGAGGAAAGCTGGATAAATTACCCTGACGACTACAGGGCAACATGATCGTCATGAACAGGAAGTTCCTCAACAGCATGAAGCACGTCCGTCATGTTGAGGAGACCAAGAATTTTATTGTTTTCCATAACGGTAAGGCGCCTGATATTGCTCCGTTTCATCAGGCGAAGGGCATACTTTATGCGGAGGCTGGGATTGACACTGATAACCGGCTTGCTCATAATCTGAAAAACAGGAGTATTCCACGGATCACGGTGAACATCCTCACCCGGATCGATGACCTTTTCAAGAATATCTTTCTCGGTCACGATACCGTAACAATCGTCCTCATTACGAGGCTCGACGATGAGACCACTCTCCTTGCTCCGTTTCATGATCTGCAAAGCCTCGGCTACCGTACAGCTTCCCTTGATAATGTGAAACTCTTTCTGCATGAGAGCAGATACCGGCAGTGTACGTAATGTTATAAGCTGATCCATAATCATCAGGTTACTTAAAATTTAAAAAAACAGATAACACCTATTTTTTACCGCTTGGCGAAAAAAAAATAACACGCCGCCAATTTTATGTCAGAAAGCTGAAAAAGGGAGGAAAGCCATACTTCGATCTGAAGAATAGGCATGAGGTATCAATTTATAAAAAAAAATAACATAATTGCAAGAACTGCTCCCGTCAAAAAAAAGAGTTACGTAATTCCATGTGTTTTTTTATAGGCTGCCCAGTTTTTTTTCAAGGCAAAAAAAGCATTGAAATCCTTTTGAAGCAGGAAGGGATTGGACGCTAGCTCTCTGCTGATAGAGGAGACGGGAGAGAGGCCGTAATCGTGACCTGGATACAGTTTTGTCTCTCCGGGAAGCAACATGAGTTTGTGCAGCGAAAGGTATTCCTCAAGCGCCTGCTCTTCACTGCCGGTTCCCCCAACCTTTCCGGTAAAAAGAGTGTCGCCGGAAAAAAGAGCATCGCCGACATGAATGCAGATAGAATCCCGTGTATGCCCTGGCGTATGGAGTATACGGGAATCAAGAGAACCAAGGGGAAAACACGCACCATCTTCGACGGTAATGCCAGTCCGTGTACAGGTATCACCATAGAGGAGGGGGGAGAGAGCGGTCATCAGCCTGATCGCTTCATTGCCATTGGTGTGATCGTCATGGCCATGGGTTGAAAAGATATAACGGATCACAAAGCCCCTTTCAACGGCAAATCGGACAATCATGGCCGGATTGAAAGAAGCGTCAATAACCAGAGCATCCCGGGAAAGCTCATCGGCGACAAGATAACCGAAGTTCCTGTCGCCGCCTGTACGAAACTGTTCAACAATCATTCCGTTTGCATCCTATAGGGTTTTCGTGATTTCTTGCCCGATTTTTTTTCCGCCTTCCACAACAAGTTCAGCCGAAGTGCAGCAGATATCTGACTGAACCTGACAGAGCATACTTTCTGTAGCCTGCTGCATGATCTGCGACATGACCGCTTCGGTCATGAAGCGCAGTATGCCCTCCGGCATGAGGTTCAAAGGAAAGGAGAGATCAAAATCAAGAGCAATATCGGTATCAAAATAGACCGATGTCCGTCCATCATGCTGATGCAGCAGGCAAATTTCAGAACTGGCATGCCCTATAAAAGTATGGGGTGCGGTAGCTTCAAAAGCAGGATAGTCATGAACAGCCTCCCAGCGAATCCGCTTTCCCTTGCCATTGAGGTGCGCCCTGTTTTTTACCCTCGCAGCCAACTGCTTGCCATAATTGTCATCGAACGAAAACGCCTCTTCCAGTTGACGGACAAAAAAAACTGCTGTAATCGGATGATTGCGGGGATCGGCAACCTCAAAAATCCACTGAAAAATACCGGGATCCACTAAATACTTGACATTACTGCAATAAGGATTACACTTCAGCAGCTTTTCATGATCCGAAAAATAGAGAATCGATTCATGGAAACATGAGTCAAGAACAACATGCGCTTTACTTTTACCAACAACTTCCATTGATGTACAAAAAAAATTGAGGACACGAAATCCGGAATGAAAAGTCATAATTCCTTCAAACGCTCATCATGGATTGAGAGTTCCTGAATCGTCCTCCTCCACCCGTTGCTGCATAACCTGTCCCAAATTTTCAGCAAACTTGCCAACAACCTTGTCCGCCACTTTTCCTGCCAGAAAACCACCAAGACCAGCAAGCAATACCCTCGGCACTCCGCGAACAAAGAACGGAATCCCGACCGGTGAGAGAAGAAATGCCCCGCTGACAATCGTTGCTGCCGGCTTGACAACTCCTTCCGGAAAAAGGTACTGTTGATGATCAGACATAGATGCTCATGTTTAGTGTATTGACAAGCAAGTTATCAACCCCGTTAACGCCTTCTTGCCCACCGGGGCAGACTATCTACTCTTTGGTTGCAGAACCATCAATAATTTTATTGAGCGAATTGGAAAGCATACCAGAGATCATCTCAACAACCTTCAACTGCGAGGTGCCAATATCAACCAGAGCGGTGCAATAGACAGTAAACGCTTCAACAGTATCAATAAGAGGTTCAGACAATGCGGGATCCTCGACAGGCTCGGGAGCAACAACAGCTTTAGGCTGCGCACCGCTTGTCAAGGCGCTCCTGCTTCCAGGTGTCGCACCAACAGGGCTGCTTTGCGCCAGGGATGGCGAAGAGGTCGCCGTTTTAATGCCCGACTCTTCTTGAGAAGAGGCTTCACTTTTTTTGAACCGGGAAAAAAAACCGCCCTTTTTTTCATCTTTTGCCATGATCACTCCTTATTTAGTGTTGAAAAAAATATCATCTTTTAATGGATTTCGGCCAGAGGGCCCAGCCAATCATATTCTTTATCATACCAATCGATCCATGCAAACCAAGCTTGGTGACCGTCGCCCTTAAAATCCCGGGATAGCCGCAGGCAACATGAACACCGACAACGAAGAGGTCGGCAAGATCCATTGTATCGCGAAACAGGGATTCACGATAACGGGGCGGAAGACGATCGAGCACAATCATGACCTCATTCATCATTTCATTGACGAAGTTAGGGCTGTCGGTCTCTTTACAGTAGCACATATACTTCATAAGATTTGCCATCGCCGCCACATTTGGCTCATAGGCGCTCACCCGCTCAAGACTCCCTTTCTCCAGTTGGTCACGCTCTAAAACATATTCCAGCCCGGCAGTCAATGACTTGATGTTACGAACAAAAGAGCCAAAGCCACAAAAAGTCAAGGGTGAACCAAGAGCGGCTGCATCGCCGATCATAAGAATATTATCAGCGGCAACTTCGCGAACCAGGCTGAAACCATCATGAAAATATGCCGGGATAATGCCAAAAACCGGCCGGTGAATCACAAAATCAGCTCCCGGATTTTTATAGGAGGGAAGTTTCGTGAAATAGGTCTCAAACAACCCGAGAAGGCTCTTGTCGTTACACGAATCCAGAGAGTCATAAAAAAAGAGATAGGTTGTATACTGCTTTTTTCCGGAAGGAAACCCTTCCCAGATTAATTGACGGCCATTTCCGGCACTGTGATCGGCAGGCTCAATGCTGACAAGTATCTCTCCAATCTCTTCATCGACCCCCTCCAGACCAGAGGCGAGAGTACCAACCGTCGGGCAAACATGTGTCTGAGGGCGTCCATGGTTCAACTGCCGGGCAACAGGAGAGGCGACACCCATGGCGTCGGCCAGAAGCCGCGCTTTGTAGTAACATTTTTCATGCCTCCTGTCTTCGACTTCAACAACAACATAACCAGGAAACTGAAAGCATTTTTTAAAGGTAAGGCCACTTAAAACCTGATTGCCAGCAGTAGCAAGAATTTTTTGTTTCGCAAGATTCAGCAGTTTATCGGCATCAACGGCACAATCAAGCACATTTTCAAGATAGAGTCTTTTTTTTCGGCTATGCTCGACAAAAAACTCGGCCCAGCCTGTTTTGTAACGACAAACGATACTGTTCTCTATCTCTTCTGGTGAAAACACCCCGGTCTCCTCCAGATTTGTCAGCTCACTCCTCGATATATTCCAGTCTCGTGTTGACTTGCCAGGAACGTTCCTGTCAAAAACGAGAACCGAGCGCTGATACTTTTCAGCCATAATCGCAGCATGAAAAAGAGCCAGCGCTCCCCCTGCATAGACAATATCGTACACTCCGCTGATCACGACATCTTTCGGCATCATCTCACCATCAAAAACCACGTCCGGAAAAACGCCGCTGTTGAGCTGATCCCAATACCGATCTATTTCAAGGATCTGCTCAAAATGCTTTTGACCATCAGGGAGCCTGCTAAAGTGCTTATAGACGAGCGGATGCGTCTGACGTACCTGTTCGAGTCCCATAAGCAGCAAATTCCAGTTAAAGTAAGAGCCGTTGCAAATAAAAGGGAAATTTACACCTTCTTCCCTCTCCGTCAAAGCGTCTTAAACCCAACGCACTCCATTGTTCATTCTGAACCTGTTTAATGTAACCAAAAAAAAGAGAAGCTACAGGAGTTCACCCATCATGAAAAAGCTTTTAAAGCAGGCAGAATTTTGTAATTTCACATAAAAATGCATGCCATCGGTGAACGGCAACTCATCGAAACAGTCCCAGGCAACAAACCCTTGTTCACTGAAGCCTGCCTTTTGTTTAACGACAAACTTGATCATGGGACATACTGCCCGGCAAGACAAAAAAACCTTCAAGCTGCTTTTGATTGCGCCAAAGGGAAAAAAAGACTCGAAAAGCAACCAGCAACCGTTGTTCAATATGGCAATTGGTGTTCTTGTGAGCATCACACCACCAGAGTATGATATCGAAATTGCTGATGAACATTTCAACGACCAAATAAACTATGACGGAGAGTATGACCTTGTCGGTATAACGTCACGAACAATCGATGCTTCGAGAGCATACGAAATTGCCGACCTTTTTCGCCAAAAGGGCAAAAGAGTCATACTCGGAGGGCTGCACGTCTCCTTCAACCCGGATGAAGCACAAGCACATGCAAACAGTATTGTCTGCGGAGAGGCCGAAAACCTCTGGAGTACGGTTCTTGACGATGCTGCTGGCAATCGACTGAAACCACTCTACAACTCTCTTGATTTTCCTCCGGTAACAAAAATAGCTCCCCTTGATTATGTCCGGATTGCAAAATCTTCAAAGCGGGGAAAAATTGACGGGACAAAATCAATACCAATCTATATCACGCGTGGCTGCCCTTTTGAATGTTCATTTTGTGTCACGCCAAATTTCACTGGAAAACTGTATCGAACACAGGATCCTGAAGAGCTGAAAAAACAGATTGAAACCGCAAAAGAGGTGTTTTTCAAAAAAACACGGAGGGCATCAAAACCCTGGTTCATGCTTTGCGATGAAAACCTCGGCATCAACAAAAAAAAGCTCTGGGAAGCACTTGAACTTCTGAAAGGATGCAACATCAATTACAGTGTTTTCTTCAGCATGAATTTCCTTGAAGACCCGGAGACCGTAAGACGGCTGGTCGACTCAGGATGCCTCATGGTCCTGGTGGGATTCGAGTCCATAAAGCAAAGTTCCCTTGAAGCATACAATAAAGGCCACGTCAATTCTGCCGAAAAATTCAAAAGAGTTATTGATGAGTGCCGACAAGCAGGCCTGAACATACAGGGAAATTTCCTGATAAACCCTGATCTTGACAGCTTTCAAGACATGGATGATCTGGTGCAGTTTGTCGGCAAAAACAACGTCTTCATGCCAATCTTTCAGATCATCACCCCCTATCCCGGAACAAAAATGTATCAGGAGTACACAAAAAAAGGGCTGATCACCGACTATGACTGGGATAAATACAACGCATCCAATCTTGTTATCCACTCAGCCAGCTATGAGCCTGTTGCTTTTCAGCACAAATTCCTGTCGAGTTACTACAAGGCCTATTCATGGAAAAATATTATAAACAGGGTACGAAAAAATCCCTATAAATTTCTTAATCTCATCACAAGCCTTGCATTCAGAAAAAACATTGAGGAACAACTCGACACCTTTGAACGCAATCACAACATCAGGAAATAAGTATCCATAAACCCTTCAAGACGAACAATCATGCAAGAACTCGCCCGATACACATCCCTCTTCGCTCCTGTACTTTTTTTCTTCTCGGGCATTACAATAGTTATCCTCCTGAACAAATTTATCGGAAAGCACTCCGCCAATAAAAACGAAAAATGAGAAAAACGCCCCGAAACAGACAGGTCATTAACCCTTATTGGCGCTGTTGGTTCACCACTATGTGCCACCAAGGTTATCGCGCGCCTCTTCAAGCACGGCAAGGGTAATCTCCTTATATCCCATCTCCTCGGCATACTCTTCAGCCATTGTCCTGAACTTCCCCTGCATAAAAGAGGGCATTGACTGAAACCATTCCTGGGCCTCGGTGGTCCATTTCGCCGACAACGCTCTGGATTTCAGGCTTTTGTTGTACTGATGAAGAACATCTTCAACAAAGAGCTCCAGAGCATCACCATCGGAAAGAACATCAGGAAGAAAAATTTTTTCAACAAGAATTTTATTGCGGATCAAATGAATTTTCAACTGCGGCAAATAAAGCACTGCAGCAGTTGACGGGGAACTTCCGCAAGTGAGAAAGATGGCAATTTTTTTCCTCTTAAGATTTTGTTTCAGGTTCCCATGAATCAAAGCCCCCAAAAGCTGCGACGCAACAACAAAATAGTAAACCGGTGCGCCAAGAATGACAAGATCAAAATCCTTGACAAAACTGTAGTCCGCCGTCGCCCTGCATTTTGCTTTTTCCACATAAAAACCGGCATCGACCAACCCGAGCCCGATGGCATCGATAACAGCCTCAGTAGAACCATTTGAAGATCTACTATCGTATAAAATAATGGCCTTCATATTTTCATAATTTAAACGGTACCGCAACTCAACTCGTCTTCTCTGTTGTTGATTATTCGTATTGAGCTACAGTGTCGATTGATGAAAAACTAAGAATAACAGCACAACAAAAAACGCCGCATCTGCACGGCCTAATATAAGAGTTTTTATCCAGACCAATGCGAGGCCAACTCCTGTTAACCAGCACAGCAACAGCCCGGCTACTCCCCGCCCTGCATCCCTTTTTTCTATTTGCTCTGCAATGGGAAATGTCTTAAATTAATTCAAAATATCCGCTGAAAAATAGCGGAATATCATTGATCAACATCACTCTTTTACTCATAACCCAAAACACAGAAAAGCCATGTCAAACGGAACAAGCAATGACGTATCGGGCGCAATCACCAACCTCCTGGAGACACTCGGGAAACTTGCCCAGCAGCAGATTGATTTACTGTCCAGCGGGATCAAGACCGCAGCAGGTCTTATCGAGCCTCTTGGCAAAACGGCAACCGATCTTGCCACCAACATAATTGGCACACTGAACCAGGTGTTGCAGAGCGTTTCTGCCGCGTTTGCTCCTAAGAAGTAAGCATTTTTTTGCAAAAAAAGCACCTTGCACCTGCGGTACCGGGTGCTTTTTTTGTTTTCCGCAAGAGATTTTTTCGACGTTATGGTATGACCATCCAAAAAAATATCGCAGCTCTCTTCAGTAACTGTTGCAGCAAGCCACTTTCCATTACCAAAATTCAGGGCGATGCTTCAAGCCGTCAGTATTTCAGGGTTACCGGGACGAATGGTTCGGCTGTCGCCTGTTATGATCAGGCACTGAACTCTTCCTCGTCTGAAAGCTACCCCTTTCTGCTTGTGCACACACTTTTGTCACGACACGCTCTTCCTGTTCCGGCAATCATAGCCATTGATGCAGAAAAAAACCTCCTCCTTCTTGAAGATTGTGGTGATCTGCTCTTGCAGAACCTCTTTAATTCATCAAGAAAACAGACTCTTCCTGGCAAGTACAGGGAGATTATCGATATTCTTGTACAGCTTCAGGCAATAAGGGGGCACAACGACCAACTCCCCTTCAGCATCAGCTTTGACAAAGAAAAGCTGATGTTCGAATTTGATTTCTTTATCCAGTATGGCCTGCTTGACTACTTTGCACCATCTTTTGATCAGGAGTTGGTCAAAAAAGTGCGCTATGAGTTTGAAACCATTGCAGAGATCCTGGTCAAGCCAGAGCACTTTGTGCTGAACCATCGCGATTTTCACAGCCGCAATATCCTTATTCACCATAACAAACCTGTCATTATTGACTTTCAGGATGCACGCATGGGTCTGCCACAATACGACGCCGTCTCCCTGATAAAAGATTCCTATGTTGAGCTTGGCCCGTCGCTGACCAATGAACTCAAAGCATACCACTACCACGCACTCTCGGACAACGAACTGAGCCGCATGAGCTTCGACGAATACCTCTTTTATTTTGATATCATGGCCTTTCAACGCAATATAAAGGCGATAGGAACATTTTGTTACCAAACAAGAATAGCAAAAAACCACAGCTTCGAGCACTCTATTGCACCGACATTAGCCTATCTGCCCGATTACATCGACGCAAGAGTCGAGCTGAAAAGAGCAGGAAAACTCTTGCAGGCACTTCTTGACGGAAGCAGGCAATGAAAGCATTTGTCCTGGCCGCAGGTCTCGGCACCCGTCTGGCCCCCTTGACCGACCATACTCCAAAGCCACTGATTCCTGTTCTCAATATTCCGAGCCTCTTTTACACTTTTTTTCTGTTAAAACAGGCAGGAATTCGAGAAATTATCTGCAATATCCATCATCACGGCAATGCCATAAGGCGCTGCATCGAATCAAGCGAACTGCCAGGGCTGAACATAACGTTTTCAGAGGAGTCCGTCATTCTCGGCACGGGGGGAGGGCTGAAAAAATGTGAGAACCTTCTCGGTGATGATGACTTTATTCTGGTCAACAGCGATATTATTACCGATATTGACTTCAATGCACTCGTGCAGCAGCATCAACTCTCCGGATGCGGTGGTACCCTCGTGCTTTTTGAAACACCGGAAGCTGGCGACATAGGTGATGTCGGTGTTGAAAATGGTTTGGTAAAGGACTTCAGAAACCTGCGCCATACCGGCCTGCACTCCTCGTTCATCTATACAGGAGCAGCAATTCTGAGTCCAAAAATATTCCGTTTTATGAAAGCTGAATTTTCAGGAATTGTCGACACCGGCTTTACAGGACTGATTGATAACGGCGGCTTGGGCTTTTACCAGCATAACGGACTTTGGATGGATATCGGAACCATGCAGAACTACTGGTTCGCAAATATTGATACAGACTCCGGCATGGACGTTCTTTCCGAGCCGATGCATTTCGCAATTGGCCTCTCTCCGCATTCCCTCTCTCCTGACGCATGCATCAGCCCCGATGCCACACTCTCCCGTTCGGTCATTGGAGCAGGGTGCACCATCGGAGCGGGATGTACCATAATAAACTCAGTCATCCTGCCCCAAACAACCATCAAGCCGGGAAGCCACATTGTCAATGCCATTATCGATCCCTGCACCATTACCATCATGGGAAAACCGAAACAAATGAGGAAACAGAGATGATCGCAACAGGGCTGGATATCCTGCTCAACAAGAGCATGCATTTTCAAAACAGAAAGATTGGACTGATCGTCAATCAGAGTTCCGTAACCCCTGAGATGAACTACTCATGGAACGCACTGAAAAAGAGAGGACTTGAGGTCAAAATGATTTTTTCTCCTGAACACGGACTCTTCGCGACAGAGCAGGATCAGATTGCCGTAAACTACCAGCCGGATCTTTGCTGTGATGTGGTCAGTCTCTACGGCGATTCTGCGGAATCACTCCTGCCCGACAAGGCACTGCTCGACAACCTTGACCTTATCCTCTTCGATATTCAGGATGTCGGTTCCCGATATTACACCTATGTCAACACCCTGGCGCTCTTTATGGAAGCAGTATCCGGCATGGATATCGAAATCATGGTACTCGACCGCCCGAATCCCCTGGGAGGCACTATCGTGGAGGGGCCACTGCTCGACCCGGCATACAGCTCATTTGTCGGCATTTTTCCCGTACCGGTACGACATGGCTTGACAGCAGGCGAACTTGCCCTCCTCTACCGTGACTTCAAAAAACTTGATCTCAATCTCAGCATCATGAAGATGGAGGGATGGCAACGCTCCATGCTTTTCCCTGAAACAGCCCTGCCCTGGATTCCTCCTTCACCGAACATGCCGACGTTTACCACGGCAGAAGTCTATCCCGGTATGTGCCTGTTTGAAGGAATAAACGCTTCCGAAGGAAGAGGAACCACAACTCCCTTTCAGCTTTCCGGCGCACCTTTCATAAAACCTGACGACCTTTCCATACGTTGCAGGGAATACGGCCTCGAAGGGATTCTCTTTCGCCCGGTATGGTTCAAGCCGACCTTTCACAAGTTCTCCGGAGAATTTATCGGCGGTATCTGGCTTCAGGTAACCGACCATTCCCGCTTCCGCTCCTTTGCCACCGGAGTAGCCATGACTGCTGCGCTCCATGAGCTCTATCCTGAAAAGCTTCAGTTTTTAAACGGCGTTTACGAATTCAATGATACCATACCAGCTTTCGACCTTCTTGCCGGAAGTTCCAGCATCCGCAGATCCATACTGAATGGCTGCGACACCCGCCTCCTCCTCGAATCATGGAAAAGCGATGAAGCTGAATTTTTGAGGTTCAAACCTGATTTTCACCTTTATGCATAACACAATCCACAGCTCAAGCCAGCACAACAAATCAAGGGATATCCAGACACCATTTCTTAACCTCCCTCAATAAGCTCATGCAGACTATCGATCTTGCCATTATCATCATGTTTCTGGCCGGCAATACCCTTTTCGGTCTCTGGCATGGCAAAAGCAACAAGAGTACCAAAGATTATTTTATTGGCAACCACACCCTTCCCTGGGTAGTCTCCATGCTCTCCATTGTCGCTTCAGAAACCTCGGTACTCACCTTCGTCAGCGTTCCGGGTCTTGCTTTTCGCGGAGACTGGAGCTTCCTGCAACTTGCCATTGGCTATATCATCGGCAGGATTCTGGTCAGTTTTGTGCTCTTGCCGATGTATTTCAAGCATGGCGTCAGCTCTATCTATGAAATCATCGGCATCCGTTTCGGCCCCGCCATGCAGAAACTTGCTGCGATAATATTTCTTGTTACCCGAACCCTTGGCGATGCCATCAGATTTCTGGCTGCAGGTGTTGTCGTACAGGTCGTCACCGGCTGGTCTTTACCGCTCTGCATAATCATCATTGGAGCCGTCACACTCATCTACACCCTGTCCGGCGGCATCAAGGCCGTGGTCTGGCTCGAAAGCTTCCAGTTCGCCCTCTACCTTCTTGGCGGCCTTCTTTCCATACTCTTCCTGCTTCAGCACATCAACATGGATATTCCTGCTATCATAGCCTCGCTTGCCAACGCCGGCAAACTCACTATCATCAATCCTGACACGCATCTGTTGACCAACCCCTTTGCCTTTTTCAGCGCACTCATCGGCGGTATTCTGCTTTCACTCTCGTCGCACGGAGTCGATCACATGATGGTACAGCGAGTTCTCGGCTGCAAGAATCTGAACGCGGCAAAAAAAGCCATGATTGGAAGCGGTATTTTTGTTTTTTTCCAGTTTTCGGTTTTTCTTCTCGTAGGTTCTCTGCTCTCCCTGTTCATGCACGGCGCATCTATGGAAAAAGATCGTGAATTTGCCTTTTTTATTGTTCACTATCTTCCGACAGGATTGAAAGGATTGCTAATCGCCGGTGTCCTGTCAGCAGCCATGTCCACACACAGTTCGGCAATCAACGCCCTCGCATCTTCAACGGTGAACGATCTTCTGGGTGGAAAAAGCTCTCTTGGCTCATCAAGGATGATCAGTCTCTTCTGGGCGATCCTGCTTATCATGATTGCCCTGATGTTTGATGCAGGAGACAAGGCCATCATCATGGTCGGACTTGAAATAGCATCCTTCACCTACGGTGGCCTGCTGGGACTTTTTCTCCTCTCAAAAAGCAAGCGGGCATTTCATCCGGCAAGTCTCGGAATCGGACTTGTTGCAAGCATGGGTATCGTCTTTCTGCTTAAATTTCTGGGACTCGCATGGACATGGTACATCACTGTCTCCGTCCTGGTCAATATCGTGGTAACCACAGGTGTTGATATGAGCTTCTTCAAGAAAAAGCCTGACGATGGGCAATAAATTTATAAGAAAAACACCTATCTTAAAAAAGTAGCGGAGAAGAACAAATCGAACAAGGATCCAGCTTCGGCCCGAAATTTGCACGCTGTTTGTAATCGGAACGTTTGCAGCAGCGTTGTGCAAATTCACTCTGCAATATCAGGGACAACAAACCCTAACAAGAGTACCTTCTGCTCCAGAAGCTCTGAACCGGTAACACATCATGCAACAAGAGAGTCCAGAATTACACCTTGAGCAAGAGCAACTGTTGACAGAAAATATTGCTCTCAGAAAAAAGCTTGATGACCTTGAAGCGCAGAATCGAACGGTCAACATGGTTTTGGAAGGAACAGAGGTAGGATACTGGGACTGGAATATCAAGACAGGAGAGTTGACCATCAATGCTGCATGGGCCTCTTTCGTCGGCTACACCCTTGATGAGCTTCAACCGATCACGATCAACACCTGGATAAAACTCTGCCATCCGGACGACCTGGTACTCTCCAGCCAACGACTTGAAGAGCACTTTGCCGGAAAAAGCCCGGTTTATGAAATGGAGCTCCGGATGCGCCACAAACTCGGCCACTGGGTCTGGCTGCTTGACCGGGGAAAGGTCTTCGAGCGCGACACCACAGGCAATGCGCTCCGCATGGTTGGCTCCCATCAGGATATCACCGCACGAAAACGTGCAGAAGAGGCGATTGCCCACACCCATGCCTTCAATCATCTCGTAACAACCCTCTCAAATCAGTTCATCAATCTCCCCTTCGACCATGTCGATGAGATGATCTCTGGCACCCTCCAGCTTATCGGAGAATATGTCAAGGCCGACCGGAGCTACGTTTTCCAGTTCCTTGATGATCTCCGACTGATGAACAACACCCATGAATGGTGTGCAGAAGGCATTGAACCGGCAATCGATGCACTGAAAAACATTGAAACCGGCAACTTTCCCTGGTGGATGGAGCAGATCAGAAACAACCAGATCATTCATATTCCCAGGGTCGCCGATATGGTGAACGAGGCCTCGGCTGAAAAAGAGATCCTTGAATCACAAGGTATCAAATCACTGATTATCATTCCACTTGTATCCGAATCACTCCCTTTCGGCTATATCGGTTTTGATGCCGTAAAAGAAGAACATGTCTGGCAGCCTGAAACCGTTGCCATCCTGAAGCTTGCCGGGGGCATCATTGCCAATGCGCTGCAACACAGGGACGTTGAGCACATGATCCAGGCAGAACTTGATCTTGCCATTACACTCAACAGTACCTCCTCTATTGAGGAGACCCTGCATACCTGCCTTCATGGAGCAATTCTGGCATCCGGGCTTGATTGCGGAGGCATCTATCTGGTCAACCCCCACGAAAAGACAATCAACCTTGCCTTGCATGAAGGATTACCCCAATCCTTTATCGATCATTCGACCTCATACAGTTTCGACTCCGAAAATGCACGCCTGATTCTCAAGGGAAAGCCCATATACCACCAGTTTAATGAACTCGGTCTGAAAAACAGCCGCTCACACCAGACTGAACGTTTGAGCGCCATTGCCATACTCCCGATAACCTTTCGCGGAGAGGTTATTGCCTGCCTCAATGTCGCGTCACACACCCTGGCCCAGGTACCGGACTTTTCCCGAAAAGGGCTCGAAACCATTACCTCACATATCGGTGCAGCCATCATGCAGTCTCGTCAGGAAGAGGCTATTGCCGAAAGCAAAAGAAATTTTGAATCGCTCTTCGACACCATTGACGATTTACTCTTTATTGTCAACATGGAGGGCAATATCATTCACGCAAATGCCGCCGTCAGAAATAAGCTGGGCTACTCTGCAGAAGCAGTGCTCCAGAAACATGTGCTCGATTTTCACCCCGAAGAGCAGTGGGATATGGCAAAGGACAATATTGAGGGGATGATTGATGGAACAAGGAGTTCTTGTCATGTTCCGCTAAAAACCAGCTCCGGAAACCTCATACCCGTCGAAACAAAAGTAACAAAAGGTATCTGGAACCATAAGCCGGTTCTGTTCGGCATCAGCCGCGATTTTTCAGAACGAATTATGTCGGAAAAAACCTTGCGGGAGAGCGAAAAACGGTTCCGGGAGCTGACCGAACTGCTGCCACTTACCCTCTTTGAGACCGATGAAAAGGGCAGCGTGACCTATTCCAACGCCAAAAGCTTCGACGTTTTCGGCTATACCCCCGATAGCTCCGCCAAAAAAGTATTCGCCATTAATTTCTGTATTCCTGAGGATGCTGAAAAAGCAATGCGCCATTTTGATGCAATAAAAAACGGAGCCCATGTTTCCGAGATGTACACTGCCCTCAGAAAAGATGGGAGTACCTTCCCTTGCCAGGTCTACAGTCTCCCCATCATCAAGAAGGGTCTGGTCATCGGAATGCGTGGCCTCGTCGTCGACCTTCCTGAACTGAAAAAAACGGAAGAGGCCTTAAGACGCACTGAAGTGCAAAACAGGATAATCGAGGAATTCCAGGCGCTGATAAACAACATTCCGGGAGCTGTCTATCAAACCAATGATGAGGGCAAAACGACAATCCTCTCGCTCATCAGTGATTTTCTGACTGGTTATACCAATAAGGAGTTTGAGCATGAACTGTTTGCAACAGGAAACATAATCCATCCGGAAGAGCGGGATGCCGTTTTCGCCTCAAACAGGAATATGAAATCGGCCAGGATATCGCAAACCCTTCTTTACCGCATCATCACAAAAGAGGGTTCCGTCAAGTGGCTTGAAGACCGAAAAACCTCCGTTTTTTCACCAGATGGCAAATTCAACGGAATCGACGGCATTCTTTTTGACGTCACAGAGCGCGTCATGGCACAAAAAGAGCACCAGATACTCGAATCAAATCTCCGCAGAACACAACGTCTTGAAACCATCGGAACGCTTGCAGGCGGTATTGCGCATGACTTCAACAATATTCTTACACCCATCCTTGGCTATGCTGAAATGGGAGTGCAAAGCCAAAGCACTGATGAGTTCCAGCAAGAATATTTCAGCGAAATTTTCAAGGCCGCTGAACGCGCAAAAAATCTTGTTGCACAAATTCTCACCTTCAGCAAGGGCCAGGAGAATAAGCAGGAAATTGTCCATGTCCAGGACGTTGTCGACGAAGCACTGAAACTTCTCCGTCCTTCCATACCCTCAACGATCACCATTGAAAAGCATGTCGACCGATCCTGCGGCACAATACTTGCCGACTCCTCCCAAATCCATCAGGTCGTTATCAATCTTAGCACCAATGCATTCCATGCAATGGAAGAGTCGGGAGGCCTGCTGACCATTCAACTCAAAGAGATCGTTGCCAATAGCAGCCTAAAAAAACAGCTCCCGAACCTTCATGCAAAAAAATATGCGAAGCTCAGTATTTCCGATACAGGAAAAGGAATGACTGAGAGCACGATAGAGCGTATCTTCGAACCATTTTTTACAACCAAATCCGTCGATAAAGGAAGCGGCCTCGGTCTTTCCGTTGTCCACGGTATTGTCACAAGCTTTGGCGGTGAAATTGCCATCGACAGCACTCCGGAAACAGGAACCACCTTCAATGTCTACCTTCCAATTGCTGGCAAACAAGTAGATACTGTGCCGGTAAAAGAGAGCTGTATAAAAGGATATGGCAGCATCCTCTTTGTTGATGACGAGCTGGCTGTTCTCAGGGTGATGACGATCATGATTACCAGGCTCGGTTTCAAAATTCAGGCCGTGAGTTCCCCCCTTCAGGCTCTGGAACTATTCCAAAAGAACCCTGCACAGTTCGACCTTCTCATCACCGATCTGACCATGCCAGAAATGACCGGCATTGAGCTTGCCGAGGAGCTGCATAAAATCAAACCGCACCTGCCAGTGCTCATGATGACAGGCTACGAAAAGGATATTGAGCACATCTCTTATCCCAACGTTTATGGAATCTGCCAATTCCTTAAAAAACCGGTTACCATGACACAAATGGCCACAGCAATCAATGAAATAATTTTCGGAACCCCAGCATAACCGGACCCTTATGAAAATCCTTGTTATCGACGATGACGCAGCCGTCAGAAAATTTATCAGCATAACACTGCAAAGAAAAAAATACAGTGTTTTAGAGGCTGATAACGGCAAAATCGGCCTCCAGCTTTTGCAAGAGCACCGTGATGTTTCCGTTATGATCACCGACCTCATCATGCCCGAAAAGGAGGGAATCGAAACGATTATCGAAGTACGACAACAGTATCCTGCAATAAAAATCATTGCAATCTCAGGCGGTGGAAAAGTGAGCCCGGAAAACTATCTCGTCATAGCCGATGCTCTTGGGGCAAACACCACACTCAAAAAACCATTCAGCGGCCAGGAGCTTATCCATGCCATAGAGAATTTGTAGGCAAAGTCGGTTACACCGTAAACTGCCAACAATTAACGCACTACTCTGGAAGCTGCTCATAGTATTGAGCAAGATCAGATTGCTCTTGCTCAATGCCATTGACCACTTCGAAGGTTTTGTTTTTGGCCTTTTCAACCCAGAGTGAGAGCACAAGGAGCTCGGCAACATCCGAGCGGTTGATCCACCCGCTCCACAACCGGTCACCGGTATCAACATGAAGCCGATGGAGGAAAGGTTCACCATCCTTTAACCCGCCAGGCCGGACAATGGTAGAGGAGCGCCCTGGCAATGAAAACACCCTCCTCAGATGCTCTTCAGCTTCCCATTTTTTCAGCAGCACGCCCGCAAAAAGATTCAGCGGATGGTACCACCTTGTAACCCCAAGAGAGCTGACAAGTCCAAAATGCTTCACCCCCGCTTTGGCAGCCTCATCGACAAGCCTCTGCACGCCATCCCGATCAACACTGGCAGGAGAAGAGTCTCCCGAGTATGAGCTGGAACCAAGCGCAGAGAGAACCGCATCACACCCCTTGACTGCACGGGCAACATCCTGCTCATCTTGTATCTTGCCAACCACAATTTCGACACGCTCTCCAAAAAGACGAAAAGCCTTATCGCCATCCCTCGAAAAAACCCTCACCGCCACACCATAATGCAAAAGACGCTTCACCACCCACTGTCC
>CAINOO010000356.1 GCA_903851535.1 uncultured Chlorobiaceae bacterium
ATGATGCGCTGCCAGCTCTTTTCGGTGCCCTTCGAAAACCTCGATGTTCAGCAGGGGAAAATCGTCTCTCTCGTGCCGGAAGAGATTTATTGCAAAATCGTCGAACGAAACCGCGGGGGTTACTGCTACGAGGTGAACGGTCTGTTTGCAATGGCTCTTGGCGTGCTGGGCATTCCGTATCAATTTGTTGCCGCCCGTCCGATGACCTATCCTGTCCGTCGTCCGAAGACGCATGTCGCAATTGTGGTTACAATAGAGGGCGAACAATGGCTCTGCGATCTTGGTTTCGGCAGTTACGGTATACGGGAGCCGCTCAACTTGAACTGGATCAACCGGGAAATTCGGCAGGATTTCGACACGTTTAAACTGTCAAGGAGCCCGGAGCAAAACTATCTCTTGCAGTCATTTACCGATGGTGTCTGGAAAAATCTCTATGAGTTCAATCTCAGCCCGCAGGAGTGGGTGGATTTTGAACCAGCCAACTATATGAATTCGACCCATCCTGACTCGATTTTTGTTCAGTGGCTGATGGTTGTTCTGCAGAACCCTTCGGGAAAAGAGGTGCTTCTCGGCGATCGCTTTCAGTCCGTTTCGGAAGGCAAAACGAAGGGATGGACGGTCAGACGGGAAGAGATCCCGATGCTATTGCTGCAGAAATTTTCTCTGCGGTACCAGTCATGAGCATTTGTGGTGGTGAAAATTGCTGATTTTGTTCAATAAGTTAAAATGCCAATGTGCTGCGCAATCGGTTCTTTTTTGTTTGAATTATCTGTATAATAACGGTATTGCATTTTCCCGATAGGTCTACAATAGCTTGAGAAGTTTTATAACTGGTCAGGAGTGTCGGTTTTATGACAGAAATGGCTCGCTTTTTTCGAAAAGGCGCGATCAGTCTGATCAATAACAGCGATAACGGCAAAAGGAGTGGTAGATGAGCGTGACGCGAGCGGCAGAGTGATGAAGATGCTGAACTGCTGATCAGGTGTAACAGGTTATCCATGTATACTTCAACTCAATAATTCAGGAGAAACAGATGAAAAAATCTACCGTTGCGCGTTCGTTTTTTTCCTTGCTGCTGGGTTCTGTTTTGTTCGCCAACCCGGCGCAGGCAACACCAAAACCCGATTTGGTTATCACCTCTTTCGGTCTCAAATCGTGGGGCGTCTGCGCACCGGGTAAAACAGTTTTTACTTTTTCTGTAGTCGTCAAAAATCAGGGCCAGGCAAGCTGGTCTGGCAGTGTGGAACCCCCTGTTGTCGTAAAAGACTTGCATCCTGGCGTACTTGATGCGTGGGGTACTGGTATCGGTATTGCGCCGCCATTGAAACCGGGTGAAAGCAAAAAGATTCTTGTTCCAATCTCTTACTATTCAGGCAATCCCAAGCATATGGCTGCCAATGCACCGCACCCTTTTCAGGCTGTTGTAAACAGTAATCATCTTGTTGACGAATCAAATTTTACCAATAATGCATCTCCCGGTCCCGCCACCTGGAATGGGATCAAGGTTATCATGATTGGTGTCCCGCCGGGTGCCTCAACAGTGAAATGAAATAACCCTGCTGCGGTTGTGCAGCTTTGCCTGACACTATTTTTTCACCGGAGTGCTGCTGCTCCCGGTGAAATCAAAATCATAATCTGTTGCCAATGCCGAACAGTAAAGGGGACTACAGTACGCAATCGGGTTGGCGTGAAATTCAGGCCTTTCTTCCCAAAGAATTTCAGCTTGAGCGGGGTCATGAACCCTCAGAAGAGTGGTGGCAATGGCGGCAGCACCAGGTTCACCTTGACTGTTTTCGCAATCCGAGGGCCTTGGTTAAAGTAATTCTGTTTCATGGAGTCGGCACCAACGGGCGACAAATGTCTACCATTCTCGGTTCGCCCCTTTTCAAGCGTGGATTTGAAACCATTGCCATCGATATGCCCGAATATGGCATGACCCAGGTAGCGTCCGGTGCGCTCGTGACCTACAATGATTGGGTTCAGGCAGGCAATGACCTTATTGATGCTGAACTTGCCAAAGATCCTCGTCCCATCGTGCTCTACGGTCTCAGTGCGGGTGGTATGCTTGCCTTTCACATAGCATCGCTCAACAAAAAAGTCAAAGGCATTGTGGGCATGACTTTCCTTGACCAGCGCGAACAGCAGGTTCGTGATGAAACAGCGTTGAATTTTCTTATGAGTCGCATTGGAGTGCCATTTACTCACCTCGCCGCCAAAACGCCATTGGCAGCTCTCAGGATGCCGATGAGTCTGGCGAGCAAAATGTCGGCACTGGTCAACAACAAAGCAGCCCTCAAGGCTTGTTTGAAAGACAAGACGTCGGCGGGTAAATGGGTCACCATGAAGTTTCTCAGTTCGCTCACCGCCTACAAGCCGGTGGTTGAACCTGAAGGATTTGCTGTTTGTCCTGTTTTACTGACCCAACCCGAGAGAGATACCTGGACACCCTTGCATCTCAGTGAGCTTTTTCTCAGGCGTCTCCATCGTGTGCCGATAAAGGTGGTGATGCTTCAAAATGCAGGCCACTATCCACTCGAACAACCTGGGTTGACACAGATGTGTGACGCAGTCGAGGAGTTCATCCGTTCCCTCGCTCTCTGATATGTCGCCTTGATCATCGGTGATAGTTTGCTTTTTTTCTTTTTGGTGCATAGTTTGCGTATTTTTTGCTTAAACTTCGAAGTATACATGCAATCTTAACTGAAAGGAGTGACTGAATGCAGACCAAAACTACGTTACAGAAAATTGCAAGAGCTCTGCTCAGCTCTTTTGTGCTGGTGATGTGCATGATGGTAACCTTGACGGGCAAAACAATAGCAGAGCAACCTGTTGCGGAGGTTCCTCTGACAGTCAAAAAGGTTTATGGTGAAGTTTCAATTTTCAAGACGATCAAAGTTCAGGTCGAGAACCTTGAGAAATGGGTTGCATTGCCAAATCATGACCCTTCAAAATTTATACTCTACATTGATGGCAACGCTGTCAAGGGGCTTCAGCCAATTTTGGTTGACCATCATACAGCATTGCAATTTGACCTTCGGCGCATATCTGACAATAAAGAAAATAAAGATGCCTGGACAGCCATCCTGAGCAGAGGGCCAAGGAGCTTTTCGCGTACAGTGCCCATAGCCGTAGGGATCGAGAGCGGCGTTTCACTCCCAAGTGCAGTTGACGTTAATCTCGTTATTATTAATCAGGAGTGGTTCACGCTCTTTATTCTTTTATCCTTGGCCGCCATTGCCCTGTTTTGGGGGCTGGCTTACAAAAGCGACATTATTCGTGATACCGGACCGCAGCCTGAGGGTGGCCATCGGAAGCCCTTCAGTCTCGCACGTACGCAGATGGCCCTCTGGTTTTTCGTCGTTATCATCTCCTATGTTTTTATATGGATGGTGATGAAAGATCTTTATATCCTTACTCCATCAGTACTTGGCCTGATTGGTATCAGTTCAGTTACAGCACTTGGTTCTGCTGTTGTCGATTCCTCCAAGAGGAGTGAGCAACCGAATAAACTTCGTATACAAGAAGAAAAAAAGAGTCGCAATGAGGTTGAAGCAGAGAGCCTTCAGAGAGCGATAAGTATGCTTGCCGTCGGGGGTGCTCCAAAAAATCTTGATGAACAAAACGCAGAACAAAGAGACAAAGTGGCTGAACTGGCCGCCAGGCGAAAAGAGATTAATCAGGCAAAAAAGGAGATTGAGAAACTCACAAAACCTTTAGCATCGAAGGGTTTTATCAGCGACATCCTCAGCGACGATGAAGGGATAAGCTTTCATCGTTTTCAAATCTTTACCTGGACTATCGTGTTGATCGTTATCTTTATTTGGTCAGTATACAATGTTCTGGCCATGCCTGAATTCGATGCAACGCTTCTTGGTTTGATGGGAATAAGCAGCGGAACATATATAGGGTTCAAGTTGCCGGATCAACAGGGCTAACTTGGCTTTATCTCTATTCTGTTCAAGAACAGCCTTGCCTGGCGTTTATTGCTGTCGGGCAAGGTTGTTTGGTTCTGCAAGGGAAGAGTGCCCTCCAATAATTGAGGAATTTTTCTTAAATTCCCGCTTCACGAAGAGCTTTTACAACGAATCAATACATAAATTTTCTGCAAATGTCTGATCCTGTCATCAAGCGGGCGCTGGTCTCTGTATCTGATAAAACCGGTATTGTTGAATTTTGCCGGGAGTTGAGTGGCATGGGCGTTGAAATTTTTTCAACAGGGGGAACCTTGAAGTCGCTGCAGGATTCAGGTGTCAGCGCAGCCTCCATCTCAACTATCACCGGATTTCCGGAAATCATGGATGGACGGGTCAAAACCCTCCACCCGAAAATACATGGTGGACTGCTTGCCGTCAGGGAGAATCCGGACCATGTCAAACAGGCAACCGAGAACGGAATCAGCTTTATTGATCTTGTGGTGGTGAACCTTTATCCTTTCGAGGCGACGGTGGCAAAACCGGACGTAACTTTCGAAGATGCCATAGAAAATATTGATATCGGCGGCCCCTCCATGCTTCGGAGTGCAGCCAAGAAT
>CAINOO010000357.1 GCA_903851535.1 uncultured Chlorobiaceae bacterium
ATATCGGCAATCTCTTTTGCCGTACTGAAATCAAGGTGCTGAAAAACAGCCGTGTAACCCTTGACTATCTTGTACTCTCTCTTCCTGTAAAAATCAAACCCGCGACTGCCAGCACAAATGAGGCTCACTCCGCCCTTGCTGTGAATGGCAGCATAATCCTCATGAATGATTTTATGCGCAAGCTTGATGGCATTGGTATTGAACGCACCGCACAACCCCCTGTCGGCAGTAACAAGAATCACAAGCACCCTGTTCACCTCCGGACGAGCGGAAAGCATGGGATTGAGTGAAGTATCTACCTTTGCAGAGAGGGAACCAAGCATCTCCTTCAGCTTCTTGGCATAAGGCCGGGCCATGACAGCCCGCTCCTGGGCCCTTCTCAGCTTCGCAGCAGCCACCATCTTCATGGCCTTGGTGACCTGCTGCGTAGACTTTACCCCTTTGATTCGTACACGTATATCCTTTAATGTAGGCATGTATTACGGGACTGTTAATAAATTGCTTGAAAACCCTGCGTCACCACTCTCTTACGCCTTGTTTTTTTCCTTGAAAGCTGTCACAAATTTGACCGCAATCTCCTTGAGCTTGCCTGCCGTATCAGCCTCAAGCGCACCGCTCTGGGCAATTTTTGCGAGCAAGTCATTGTGCTTGATCTCGAGCATGCTGAGGAACTCTTCCTCAAACTTGCGGATAAAGCGCAAGTCAACCGAGTCGAGCAACCCCTGGGTACCAAGGAAAATAATGGCAACCTGTTTTTCAACCGGCATGGGAATATACTGCCCCTGCTTGAGGATTTCGACAAGCCGTGCACCCCTGTCGAGCTGTGCCTTGGTGGTTTTATCGAGATCAGAACCGAATTTCGAGAAGGCCTCAAGTTCACGGAACTGCGCCAGGTCAAGCCGCAAGGTACCGGCAACCTTCTTCATCGCCTTGATCTGGGCACTTCCACCAACGCGGGAAACGGAGATACCGACGTTGATAGCCGGTCTCTGACCGGAGTTGAAAAGGTTCGATTCAAGGAAGATCTGACCATCGGTGATGGAGATCACGTTGGTCGGAATATATGCCGAAACGTCACCAGCCTGTGTTTCGATAACCGGTAGCGCAGTAAGACTTCCTCCTCCCTTGACCATTGGCCTGAGAGCATCAGGAAGATCGTTCATTCTTCTGGCGACTTCAATATCATCCGTTATCTTTGCAGCTCTTTCAAGCAGACGGGAGTGTAAGTAAAAGACGTCACCAGGATAGGCTTCACGTCCCGGCGGACGACGAAGGAGCAGAGAGACCTGACGATAGGCAACAGCCTGTTTGGAAAGATCATCATAGACAACAAGGGCATGACGACCCGTATCGCGGAAATACTCTCCAAGGGTAGCACCGGCAAACGGAGCAATAAACTGCAGCGGAGCAGGATCGGATGCCGTCGCAGAAATAACGGTGGTGTAGGACATCGCATCATATTTCTCCAGGGTATTGACAACCTGGGCTACCGTCGAACCTTTCAGACCGATAGCGACATAGATACAGAAAACGCCCTTGCCTTTCTGGTTGATGATGGTATCAATCGCCACAGCAGTCTTTCCTGTCTGACGATCACCAATGATAAGTTCGCGCTGTCCGCGGCCAATCGGGATCATGGAGTCGATGGCCTTGAGACCGGTCTGCAATGGCTCATGAACCGATTTGCGATAAATAACTCCAGGAGCACGACGTTCGAGAGGAAGACGAATCTCTGTCTCAATAGTGCCCTTGCCATCAATTGGCTCGCCAAGAGGATTGATGACGCGGCCAAGCATGGCCTCACCAACCGGGATTGAAGCCAGAATGCTGGTTCGCTTAACCCTGTCACCCTCTTTTACCAGATTTGATTCACCAAACAAGACAGCGCCGACATTGTCCTCTTCAAGGTTTAAAGCCATCCCCATCACTTTGTTCGGAAACTCCAGAAGCTCGCCTGCAGCAACCTTCGATAAACCATATACACGAGCAATACCGTCACCGACCTGCAGTACTGTCCCCACATCATACACCTCTGCTTCAGACTCAAAACCGGCAAGCTGCTTGCGAAGTATGGATGAAACCTCATCAGGCCTGACTGTTGTAGACATATCTTATTCCGCTTGGTTATTTGTTAAGAAAAGAGAAAGATTC
>CAINOO010000358.1 GCA_903851535.1 uncultured Chlorobiaceae bacterium
AGAGACGGTGGCAGAGATGGCGGCAGGGGGCAACAGGGCGGTGATGGCCGAGGCGGACGATAGAAACCGGAATATCCGTGAAACGTGCACCGTTTACTGCATTGTAGATAAATCTTTTATCGCCTTATATCTTGAATTTTTTCGAGAATAAACAACCTTCTAAACTGAGATGAACTATGAAAAAAAAGCTCTGGTTGATAACAGCAATTAGCGGAATGCTTCTTTGTATGCCACAGTTTACCGCTCAAGCCCATTACGGTGATGGCTTCAGGCATCGGCATGACGAAGGGTACCGCCGTTATGAGCATCGGCATGACAGAGGCGAGTATCGCAGGGACTTTTATGATCGCGAAGAGAGAAGACGTCGGTGGCGTGAGGAAGAGAGACGTCGTCGGCATGACTTCGAGCGGCGTCGTTACGAGCATCGCCATGACAGAAGATTCTGACATGTGATTTCGCGACCTTTCTCACGGTGACGATAAGCAAAAAGAGGGAACTGCACAACCGGGCAGTTCCCTCTTTTTTTAATCAATCAGAACCGTGATCAGTTTCTTCTGCCTCCGTCATTCTGACCTCTGCCATCATTCGGGCCTCTGCCATCATTCGGGCCCCTGCCGTCAGAATTGTGCTGGTCGTTGTTGCGATCGCGATGATCCCTTCCTTCGTGGCGGCGAGACTCAACATCACGGAAGTTCCTTATCTCTTCCCAACGGTGACGTCCTATCTGCCTCGGAAGCCTCCCTTCACGAACAAGAATCCACGGTCCGCGGAAATGAGAAGCGACATACCACCGACCATTATGATTGACATAGTAACGATTGCCGAAGCTGATGATATCCTGAGGGCCTCCTACGGATACTGAAAAGCCAAGATTTGGTACATTGATAAAATCCGGTTGCCGGTCAAGAACAAAAGAGGGTGGCCTCTCCCCCCCACCGATACGAATATTTACTGCTGCGTTTGCAACAGGGCTTCCGAGAAGCATACCTGCAATTCCTGCCGCCAGCCACATCTGTTTTTTCATTGCGATTCTCCTGTTAAAAAAATGTTCAGTGATAACAATACTCATCTTGCTTTTGAAACTGTAAAAAATAGAGGCCTGCTACACCGTTTGACTCCCGGTCACTTCCGGCCTCTGTAACTTATGACGATTAATTCTTTGAATTCCAGCGCACCAATTTATTTAAAAATCAAAACCGGAACTTCGTTTTGTTTTTTTTCTTGCCGCAGCACAAAAGAGCTCTTCATTTACCCATATTTCTACGCTCCCTTTTGCTCTTGTAATACCGGTATAGAGCAGTTCCCTTGTCAAGATTTCACCGTCAACCGGTGGCAAAATCATCAAAACCCGCTCAAACTCTGAACCCTGGCTTTTGTGGATGGTAATGGCATAAGCTGTTTCATGCACAGGCAGGCGTTCTGGCACCAGAGAACGGACTCCTCCTTCTGGAGCAGGGAAAAAGGCTCTGAGCGCACCTCCATTTTCAGGATCGGGAAAAAGTATGCCCGTGTCGCCATTAAAAAGCCGCATTGCATGGTTATTGATCGTAATCATGAGAGTACGGCCACGATAAACGCTGCCTTCAGGGTTTATCAGCCCCTCACGGGCAAGAATACTCTCGATAGTATGGTTGAGGCCTCCCACACCATAAGGGCCCTCTCGAAGGGCGCAAAGCACCCTGAAACGGTCGAACTGTTCCAGAGCCTCCGAAGCTGAGGCGGCCTCAAGATAGCCTCGATATCCCTCGACTACTTTTCTTGCCAGGGCACTCTGCATCTCCTCACATGCAGGTAACCTCTGCCAGGCAATACCACCCGAAGTGCTTTTCAGCAGCTCCAGCGCCTCCTTCTCCAAACCGCCGTTAACAGCACGACTGATCTCGGCAATACCGCTCCCAGCCTGAAAGCGGTAGTTTTTATCGAGCATGACCAGCGAACCGCTCAATGGTGACGCAGGGTTCTCTGCTCCGGCGCGGCAAAGATCGCCAAGTACCGATCCCGGCTCAACCGAAGCAAGCTGATCGCGGTCACCAAGAAGTACAAGGCGTGCATCGGGCCTGAGAGCAGCAACGAGGGCGCTCATCATCGGCAACGCAACCATTGAGGCCTCGTCAATAATAACCGTATCAAAAGGGAGAGGATTTCTGGCCGAATGGCGAAAACGGGCCGATCCTGAAAAAGTACCAAGAAGGCGGTGGATGGTGACGACATCATCAGGAAGAGCTGCTTTGACTGCATCGGAACAGTCAAGGGAGTTCTTGATATCGTTTATTGAGCGTTTCAGCCGTGCAGCCGCCTTTCCTGTCGGTGCTGCCATAGCTATTCGCTGCCTCTGGCCCTTATCCTGCTCAAGCAGCAGAGCAAGAATACGGACAACCGTCGAGGTTTTGCCCGTGCCGGGAGCACCTGAAATAATGCAGAACTGCCGGTGCAGGGCAACAATGGCAGCTTCCTTCTGACGGTCTCCCTCCCCGCTTCCCGGAAAAAGTCGTTCAAGGCCGTCAAGCAGGCTTGCTTCATCAAGAGTGGGAGGGGCTGCGCCCGCCTTTTGCAGAAGTATCCGCGCAAGCTCCTGCTCATACTGCCAGTAACGGTAGAGATAGAGGCGACCGGAGCCATCAAGCACCAGAGGACGAAGCTGCCCTCCTGGCGAACCGACAATGGGACTGCCCTGCAGAAGCGCCACCAGCCCTTCAAGCCGGGGCAAAAGAAACTCACTCTTCTCAACCACGATAGTCTCACCCTCAATATCAGCAAGGTACAAACAACTGCTTCCCTTCCCGACGGCACTGCTGGCAAGGGAGACCACAAGACGAAAAAGAGCGCTCACCTCCCCGGTGCACTGACGACAGATAAACGCCGCAAAATGGCGATCGATGGCCCGCTCCTGATACTCTCTCCTCATCATCTATCCCTCCTCCTCTATCAACAAATTGGTCAACGCTTCAATACACTCTTCCGACGGGAGATCACGGAAAAAACCTTTGTTCTCCCCGCACTCCCTGCTCACTCCACGCAAAAAAACATAGATCACTCCACCAAAATGGCTGCTGTACCGGTAGTTTTTGACCCGCAACGAAAGGTAACGGTTGAGCGCCACTGTATAGAGCAGATATTGCAGCGGATAGAGGTTTTTTTGCATCGCCTGCCTCATACCATCCTGCCCGTAATCATCAAGGCTGTTACCCAGATGGTTTGATTTCCAGTCAAGCAGATAGTAGCGGCCATCCTGCTCAAACACCATATCCATGAAGCCCATCAGCATTCCCCTGACCGGCCTGAAATGGAGCGACTCTGCAAGCAGGGCAAGGTCGATCCCCCCGGAGAAAAGAGCGAAGCTTCCCAATAGATCCGCAAGCCGGGAGGAGTTGATAAAGCGGAGGGGAAAGAAAAACTCCAGCTCGGTGCTCCAGCTTCCTTTGCGAAGTGCGCCAAGGGTAAACCCTGTTGGTGAAAGGGGCGTATCAAGAACATGATGCACCATCTTCGTGATGTGCGGCTGCCACTCCGCTGCATAGCCATAGCGTGCAAGCCCCTGTCGAACAAGCTCATTAACCGCCTCATCCGGGGGATCGGCAAAATCGAGCTCTTCAAAAATCCCGTGCATAAAGATGCCTGCCTGCGCCCCCCTCGGAAAGGTAAAAATGCTCTCGCCTGCGGCGGGGGTAATTGGCAGCTCACCCGCCACCCTCTGCTCATCGCGATCGGGAAGTTCGCTGCTCTGTGGCTCACGCACGAAGTCATGGCGACTGAAGGAGGTAAAACTCGAAACCCGCCAACTGGTGTTGAGGGTACCACTGAAGCGCCGCAGTTTCGGCGACTCACTGCCTGCAAGCAGGGTTGTTCGTTGAAAAAAGGGGCAATCATCCACATCGTAGCGCATCATGCGGTTGAAGCCGATCCTCCCCCCTGAACGTTCGGCAAGCACCTGCAACTGCCCGGCCATACTCTCGCCCGTCATCGCCTTCATCTCGCTGGCAAGCGCGGTCGCCTGGTTTTCGCTCACCCGACTCTCCAGGGAGGCGTGAAGAAGGTAGTTTATCGGAGAGATATCGGTACGAGTCTTTCCGGCAAAAAGATAGCAGCGGTACTTCGCCCTCGTCAGCGCCACATAGAGCAGCCGGAGGCTTTCGGCAAGCGACTCTTTCCCTGCCTGCGAGCGGTGACGGTCAAGATCCGCAGAGCCGAAATCCTTCACCAGATGCCACTCTTCGTCGTGGAACATCACCACCTCGCCCTTCTGGTTTGCCCCGGTCCAGAGAAAAGGGCAAAAGACCACCGGATACTCAAGCCCCTTGCTGACATGGACGGTGACAATCTTCACCGCCGCCTCATCGGTTTCAAGGCGGATCTGATGCTCATCCTGCTCACACTCCGCCCCAAGCCGCTCACTGAACCAGGCAATCAGCCCCTCCATGCCCAATCCATGCTCATGTTCCTCCCCATGGAGCAGCTCAAAACAATGCAGAATATTGGTGAGCCGCCGCTCTCCATCAGGATAACCGAGCAGGCGCCCGCGAATCCCCTCGCTGGCCATCAGCTCACGGCTCATCACCATACAACCCCGCTGAAGCCAAAGCTCATGGTAGTGGCGGAACGACCTGAGGCGCTCCGTCCACAACTCCTCATCATCAAGCAACGTGGCAATCTCGTTGCCTGACCTGCCGAGGAGATCGCTCACCAGCGCAGCCCGTACCTTTGGTTCATTTGACGGATCGCCAAGCGCAGAGAGCAGGATTCGCAGCTCTTCGGCCTCCCTCGTTGCAAAGATGCTTTTGTCGCTCCGCATAACCCCCGCAATGCCGCGTACACCAAGGGCGCTGAGCACCATGGCCGCCTGCCGATGGGTGCGCACAATCACGGCAATGTCTCCAGCGGTGAGAGTTTTGCCTCCCACAAGGGTTCCACCATCCTGCAGAAGACGCACAATTTCACCGGCAACCCCTTCGGAAGCAAAAGCGCCAGCATCCTCAACCGTCCATACCCCGCCCTTTTCATCCCCAGAGTCCATGAACCAGAGCTGCATCGGCTCCTTCTCGCTGTCGTTCAACTCCCGGTTACCCGCAAGAGGATGGTAGAAAATTTCATCGTAGAGAAAGGGTCGCCTTGCGTTATCGAACAAGGTATTGAAGGCATCAAGCAGCGGCGGCGCAGAGCGCCAGTTATCAGTCAGGGTAAAACGACGCTCTTCACTCACCTCTCGGGCCGCCCGCATGTAGGCGAAGATATCGGCGCCACGGAAGCTGTAGATCGCCTGTTTCGGGTCGCCGATAAGAAAGAGCGGCAAATCAGAGCCAGCGTAGATGGTTCTGAAAATCTCATACTGCACCGGATCAGTATCCTGAAACTCGTCAATCAGCGCCGCCCGGTACTTTACCCGGAGCAATCCCGCAAGTATTGCTCCCCCGCCGTCGGAGAGGAGCGCACGATAGAGATCTTCGAGCAGGTCGTCGAAAAAGCGGACATTGCTGGCACGCTTGCGGAGAGGCAGGCTCTTCCGGTAAAAGCGAACCAGCTCAGCCTTGAGAGCTAGAAAGCGTCTCTGCACCGCATCATGCAGCCGCTGGCAGCTCCCGAAGAGAGGATGAACCGGCGGAGTGTTTTTCAACTTCGTTCCTTCACTGATGGCGCTTGCCGTAAACTTGTTAAAGTCGGCAAAGAGGTCATAAGGGTTGCCGGCAGCAACAAAAGCATCCATGTCAGCAAAGAGCGGCTCAAGCAGGTCTGCCCTATAAGTCTCCTGCGACCGCTTCAGCCCTTTGTCTGTTGTCAAGAGCTTTGTAATGCTCTCGCGTTCATGCTGCCAGAGATCGCTTGTCTCTGCGTAGGCAGCGCTGCACTCCTTGTCGAGCGTGATTATCTCCTCGTCACTGAAGTCGGGAATAACTTTTACCCCGGTACCAGCATGAAGATTTTTCAGGAGCGAGAGGAAGGTTTCAGGAGAGTGGCGATTCCGCAGGGTATAACCAAGCAGCGGCGCAGGCTCCCTGAAAAAGTGCATTCTCCAGAAATCCTCCACAATATCGCGAAGCAGCCCTGTCTGGTCAGTTACCAACTCGGTATCGTAAAGAGAACCGCTCTCAAAGGCGTTATCCTGCAATGCCCGAAGGCAGAAGCCGTGAATGGTGAAAATCGAAGCGGTATCGAAGGCGCCGAGAGCCCGCTCAAGGAGATCGCGCACCTTTTTCATGCCACC
>CAINOO010000359.1 GCA_903851535.1 uncultured Chlorobiaceae bacterium
CATGGAGGGGTAGCGGGTCTCTGCAAGCGAATCAAGGCAGCGCTCAAGCATGTCGCGCCGCCTGTAATAGGGAATGATGATATCGACTGAGGGAAAACACTTTTCGGCTGTGTCCATAGAAAGCATCCGCTCAGCGCAATGTTTTCCAGAACCCGGCAGCAAGACGGGCGCACTCTTCAGGAGTCGCTGAGCCTGCAATATGCTGCAAGAGGGCACTCCCCACAACAGCACCATCGGCAAACTGCCACATAGACTCAACACGTGCCTTGTCCTTGATACCGAAGCCAACCACAAATTTTTTCCGGGTATGCCGACGCACCTTTTTCAGATAGTCGTCAATCGCCTCCCCCGACGCAGCATCAGAGAGCTTGGCCGTACCAGTTGTGCCATTGACCGCCAAGCAGTAGGAAAAATCGGTCGAAAGGCTGTCGATAAGCTCAATCCTTTCGGGCGGAGTGACCGGTGAAACAAGAAAAACAACAGCCAAGCCAATTTTTTTGGCTTTTGCGAGAAAATCTGCCGCCTCTTCGGGAGGAAGGTCAGGAATGAGCAGCCCGTCAACTCCCGCTTCCATGGCATCGTGCAAAAAAGAATCAACACCATAAGCAATAACCGGATTGCAGTAACCCATAAGAAGGATGGGCGCTGTAATCTTCCGGCACCCTTCACCCTGGCGGGCCCTGCGCACCAGCTCAAGGAGGTGGCGGATGGTGACGCCATTGCGGATGGCGATATGGGCAGCCTCCTGAATCACCGGCCCATCCCCTATCGGGTCAGAGTAGGGCATACCAAGCTCAATAATGTCGGCACCACTCTCCTCCAGCGCCTCAAGCACCGGAAGAGTCGCACCAGCAACCGGAAACTCGGGCATATAATAGGCTATCAGCAGTTTTTTATCCTGCTGCAACAGGGCGGTAATTCTGTTTTGGGGCATAACGAATGGATCAATCAGCGCAAAAGTTGTGGAATAAGAAAAATGTCGAGTATCATGGAGATCATGGTGATCATATGGACCAGAACGCTCCCCCAGAGATTACGGGTTTTGAGGACAAGATAGCCTCCAAAAATGCCAATCGGAAAGGCCATCATCCCCATCAGCGCACGCTCCTTAAAACCAACCGGAGCAACGGCAAAGTGGTTGACAACGTAGAAAATAGTGGTAAGGAAGACCGTCAGATGCTTGTTGAAACCACGCTCAATCATGGATGAGAACATGATGCCGCGCCAGAGAAACTCTTCAGCAAGAATCAGTACGGGAAAAAAGACAAGCAGTGAACGGTTGACAAGAAGAAACTCCATTCCGGCCATTGGTGCTCCGCCGTTTTTGTAGTACATCACGGTGTTGGCGATATCCATACAAAAAAGCAGGCTTCCGGCAATACCGCCCCACAAAAGCGACTTCTTCAAGTCTCCTCCACCAACATACATCTCCGTCCACTCCCCCTTAGCTTTGCCCCGCCAAAGCACAAGGCCAATGGAACCCAGAACATAGAGAGCCAGAGCGGGCCACTCCTGCAGTATTGTAAAATGGCCGACAAAACCGAGAATCCAGATGGCTGCCATGAGGCCAAAGGAGAGCTTGAACCTCGCGGCCGATGAGTCGGGCTCAAAAGAGAGTGTTTTAACAGATTTCATGGCTGAAAGTAGGTTTGAAAAGTGATGATAACTCTATCTCTGACTGCAACAGGTTAAATATACAGCGGACGCTCTTCATAATCAATCGGGTC
>CAINOO010000360.1 GCA_903851535.1 uncultured Chlorobiaceae bacterium
GGGCGTTATCCAAAAGGCGCTACACCCGAAGGGTTGCATGATATGGCAGGCAACGTGTGGGAGTGGACGGAGGATTTGTATCAAAAAGATAAAGATTGGCGTGCACAGCGAGGCGGAGCGTATTATAGCAGTGAAGCTGATGCTCTGCGCTGCTCCTCCCGGCTCAACTACAGTCCGAGGAGCCTCGTCAGCTACGTTGTGGGTTTTCGAGTGATTCGTTCCAGTCATTTTTCTCTTCCTGAAAATCTGATCCTCTGATATCTGGAAATCTGAAAAAGCAAGCTCACTCGACAAGACAGAACTTACATGGAGAGGTTGGAAATTTTTTTTTGCTTAGTCGCAGCTTGTCCACAAACAACGCAATACTGATAACTGATTACTGACAACTCCAATGCCAGGTCACGAAATGCTCATCGTCAAAAAAGCCTTCGATTTTTCGAAATGGCTGCTGCACCACACCGGGAAGTTCCCTAAAAGTTATCGGTTCAGCATTGCTGTCCGCCTCGAAAATGCCGTGCTTGCATTTACCGAGTCTCTTGCTGTTGCCAACATGCGCAATCACAAGCGCCCGGCGCTTATGGAGGCTGATGAGCTGCTGACGCGCTTGCGTCTCCTCTTCCGCATGAGTTTTGAGATGCAATTCATCAATCTCGCCTCATACGAATTCGGGAGCAATCAGATTGCAGAGTTGGGTAAGATGCTCGGTGGCTGGATAAAAAAGGTTGAACAATCGGTCGAGAAATGATACCTTTCGTTTGGGAAAGGGCCGACACAATGATCTACCCGTTCGATGTACGGGGGTTCGTGAAACAACAAAGCTGATGCTCTGCGCTGCTCCTCCCGGAACAACAACAATCCGAGGAACAGGAACAACAACATTGGTTTTCGAGTGATTCGTTCCAATCATGCCCGTTCCAATGCGTGTAAAAGCCCATTCTGATGCCGTTTTTTCAAGGAAGAGCGGACAGTTTTTGGGCATGACATCGGGCTCTTTTTCCTGAGGCACGTCGCCATCCTTCTGGGTGGGGCGAGCACAAACAGAACAGATAAAACAGGCTGCTTGAGTAAGCAATTGAAAAAGCGGCCTGTTTTTTTCTTGCCAACGCCATGAAAACCAGCAAAAACCTTTTTGAGGGGATCGTTGCCTTTGAGAATGTGCTTTCAGCAGCCCGGAAAGCGGCTAAAGGGAAACGGGAAGAGCGTTCTGTGCTGACATTTTATAACCATTTTGAAGAAAACCTCTGGCAGATTATTTCGGAACTGCGTAGCAAAACCTATGCGCCCGGCTCCTACAAAACCTTCAGCATCTACAAGTCAAAACCTCGCCAAATCAGTGCAGCGCCATTCCGGGATCGTGTAGTGCATCATGCCCTGATTGCAGTTGTCGCCCCTATTCTTGAGCGCACCTTTATTTTCGACACCTACGCCAACAGAACAGGCAAGGGCACCCACAAGGCAATCGAGCGCTACCAGCACTATCTGAAAAAGTATGATTACGCCCTGAAGTGCGATATTCGGAAATATTTTCCATCAATTGATCA
>CAINOO010000361.1 GCA_903851535.1 uncultured Chlorobiaceae bacterium
ATTGATGGATTGAGTGATCATGACAGACCGCGCTGGGTTGGCGAAATGAAAAATTTTCTCTCAATGTATGAGGGCTGTAGTGTTGGCGCTGTCGATGGAGAAGGCTTCAGAAGTTATACCTTTGACAGGGAGAAGCAGTGGCATTATCTCGACAAAAAGAATTTCAGAGAAAGAGTCGGCGAGATTTGCTGTGACGGAAATAATCCTGTCAAAGTGATTTTTATTGAGCATAGCGTCGATGCGTTTTCAGATCAGATGGATGAAATCCTGAGATCATTTATCAAGGAAGATCATGAAGAGATTCATGATATCTTGAGCCCAACTGAGGGGAAGATGAGTCATGTTATCAAGTTTGACAACAGTGAAAAACTGGGAGCCTCCTGGGCTGATTTTATGAGAAAGGTTTTCCGTGTTTCACCAAACCATGAAAAAATTTCTGCGGAGTTGAGGTTGAACACTGACTTTTACGCAAAGTCACACATTATCGTTCACTCTGTTGGCAAACTTGACGGCACGTTCCGGGATAATTTCCAGCTTTATTATAATTTTTGGGCGGCATTGTGCCCTGAACACCCTGTTTTTCTTTGCCTGTTTCTTCCTCCAGAGCACTCATTGCCGAGGGATATCAATCCTTTGCCTCACTGGATACTCTGTTATTGCAACGAATACGAAACGGTAGGGCCCTATCATTTTACCTGTTTTTTCAAAGAGTATAAATGTTATCAGGAGAATAGATCTCTTTACACTTGCGAACCAATGTCTTTTAGTGATGCCGTAACAAAACTGCGCTATTGTTAACCCTGAAACTGAGCAATGGAACACTATAACTTTTACAAAAACAGGGCTGAAGAGAACAAACCCTTTGAGCCGGACGGAAAAAACCCCTTGCCATTTGAGCTGAGTCCAGATGAGCAGTTCCCCATGCTCAAACGGGACGACCAATCAGCGGGGACCAAGGGTAAGGGTACTATCAGGGGCAAAGAATATTACACTCCAGAGCCGCTGCAACATGCGGTCAATGTGGCGTTGATGCTGCACAAACCCTTGTTGCTGACCGGTGAACCAGGAACAGGAAAGTCAGATCTTGCTTACCACCTTGCATGGCATTTTGGCTGGGGTGAAGTTGAACATTTTGTGACACGTACCGATTCAGTGGCAACCGATCTGCTCTACCGCTACGACAGCCTTGCCCATTTTCACAGGGTGAATATTCAAAAAGAGTGTGGAGAGTTGACTGCTGCACAAATTGAGGAGATGTTCATCAGCTATGTGGCGCTGGGCCGAGCAATCTGTGACTCTGTTGGTGATAGTTCCCGGAGCATTTTGCCCACCAGACGGGTTGTGCTTATTGACGAAATCGACAAGGCGCCCCGCGATTTGCCCAACGATATCCTGACGATTCTTGAGGAGATGCGCTTTGACGTGCCGCAACTGAAAACAGCCGACGCCAAAGGAAAACCCATTTATAAAAAAACAGGCAACGACGAGCTGAAGCCGGTGGTCATCCTCACCAGCAATTCTGAAAAGACTCTGCCTGAAGCCTTTCTACGTCGGTGCGTCTTTTTTCACATTGATATGCCGAAGAAAGAGCATTTGATGAAAATTCTGCTGCTTAAAGATTCGATTTTACCCGGTATCACTGAACCGGAAGGTGATGAATTTATCACACTCTTTTACGCCATTCGTAACCTGGTTAAAGGCAAAAAACCAGCCACACATGAACTGATTTTATGGGTATGGTGGATGCGAAAGCACGGCTTTACTCCCGGCGACATCTACCACTACGACGAACCTGCTGCAAAGGCCAAAATCCTGCTGAGTGGTATTTCTGTTTTGGCCAAGGAGGCCGACGACTGGGGAACTGTTACTAAAGCCATCGTAAATCATACGCTCAAAGGTTGATAATGGAAACGCTGGCAACCTCTATTGCAGCCAATCGGCACTATCCCTTCGATGAGCTTTTTGAAATCCTGCAAGACCAGGGTTTCAGCTTTGGTGTTGATACCCTTGAAACAGCGCATTACCTCATTATAAAGGCCATTGAGTCGGGTAACCTGGAACGGCTCGATCTATGGTTATGCCCTGTGCTGGCTCATTCAGCCGAGCAGCAGGCAACATTTCTTGAACTCTATAAACGGCTTTTTATTCCCTTCCTTCAGCAGCAAGCCGAAGCTGCCAGCAAGGAAGAAAAGCCACCGATACCAGAGGCACCGGGTGATGTTGTAATAACAGAAGGGCCAGCCCGGCAACTACAGCAAGAGGCAGAGGAAGAGAATGAAAAAATAGTGGCCTCGCTGAAAGCCCGAAGCAGTGGTTCATCCATGCTTGAGCGCTTTGTGCAATCGACAAAGATCGAGAGCGATCCTGTGCTGCTCAGGGTTGTGCGTCAACTTCGCTACACGGAACATTCAGGCCGCTACTCCTTCGATATCGAAAAAACGATTCGCAAAACCATCCACGAAGGTGGCCTGGCCAAACCTGTTTTCAGCCCTGCCCGCCGACATGTTGAATACCTGATGCTCATCGACCGCCACAACTCGCGTGACCATCAGGCCCGTCTCCACAACAACCTCTACGAAACCCTGAAAGCCAACAATATCTTTGTTGAACGCTTCTATTTTGGCTATTCGCCTCTCATTTGCAGCAATCCTCGCCACCCCGGCGGCATTGCATTAAAGGAGATTTTGAGCCTTCATGAACATGCCGTGCTGCTGCTTTTTACCGACGGGTTGCAATGTGTTGACACCCGTCGATCGAGACTCTTTGCATGGACCGATATCTTCAAACATTGGCCGCGCCGCTATTTTTACACCTCTGAGCCACCCGCACTGTGGGGTCAGCGTGAACAACTGTTGCAGGGCATTTTTCCCTTTGTACTGCCTCTTTCGGTTGAGGGGTTGCAGATAATGGCTGCCGATCTTTCATCAGATGCAGG
>CAINOO010000362.1 GCA_903851535.1 uncultured Chlorobiaceae bacterium
AACCTAAATTCCCGAGCGATATATAACGATGAGAAGCATATTCTCATAAAATAGTTGGGGTTATCACAAAATAATCCTTGGTTTTCTTGTTTTTAATAGTTATAATTGTAACTATAATCCAAAAGAGGAAATCATGGCATATCAAGTGCGTCAGGTCAATAAAAAAACCGGAGTCACCTACGTTTACGAGGCAGTCTCCGTCTGGAACAAAGAGCTCAAGCAGGCACGGAACAAGCAGGTGTGTGTCGGCAAGATTGACCCTGCCACAGGCAAGATCATTCCCTCGAAACGGCTGAACCCACAGCAGGCTGCGCTTCGGGATCCGGCCGTGACGGCAACAGCTCAAATCGTCGGGCCTGCAGTCGTGCTCAATGAGCTGTCCAAAAGTACCGGATTGGCAAGCTTGCTGAAGTCCTGTTTTCCGAAAACTTACCGCCAAATCTTGGCGATGGCCTCCTATCTTGCTCTCCAGGGCGGGGCGCTCAGCCACTGCTCATCATGGGCGAAAAGCCATGAACCTGGCCTTGCGACCTCCCTCAGCAGTCAGCGAATCAGCGAGATTATCTCTTCCATCGGGCTTGATGAGAAGCAGACGTTTTTGGTCAAATGGATGAAAAAAGTCCTGGAAGATGATTACATCTGCTATGACATAACCTCTATTTCCTCGTACTCGGAGTTGAATGAATTCATCAAATATGGCTATAACCGTGATGACGAAAAGCTGCCCCAACTCAATCTCGCCATGCTCTTCGGACAGAAAACGGCGTTACCCCTCTATTACCATCGCGTTCCGGGTAGTATAAACGATGTCTCAACACTGCACAATCTTGTGCTGACCTTCAAGGCGCTTCAGGTAAAGCGACTGCATTTCGTTATGGATAAAGGGTTCTACAGCAAAAAGAACATTGACGAACTGGTGCAGCACCGTGATCGCTTTACGATCGGGATCCCATTAAACAACAAGTGGTTACAGCACGCCATTGACGACATTCATGAGACTATCCATGGGCCTGCCGGGTATCGCAAGCTTGATGACGAAATTCTCTATGTCCACTCACGGCTCTATCCTTGGGGAAAGGAGAATCGTCGCTGCTATCTTCACCTGTACTATAATGCGAGCAATCATGCCAAGGATGTAGATTCCTTTAATGAAGAATTGCTTGAGTACAAACAGGAGGTCGAATCGGGCAAACTTGTAGCAGAGCACCAGAAGGCCTATGATGATTTTCTCATCCAGAAGAGAACGCCCAAGCGTGGTCTGGTGGTTACGTATAACAATGAGGCCATAAGCCAACATATCAACCGGTATGCGGGATTTCAGGCACTGCTTTCCAATGGAATCAAGGACCCTTTGGAAGCCATGAGGGTTTACCGTGACAAGGATGCAGTGGAGAAGTGCTTTGATGATTTGAAAAACTCGCTGGACATGAAGCGTTTGCGGATGCACAAGTCAGCGACTGCCGACGGTCGACTTTTCATCCAGTTCATCGCTCTGATTCTCATCAGCGAACTACGCCATAGGATGAGGACATCTGGACTCATTGAAAAATACACGGTGCGTGAGCTTCTTCAGGAAATGGAGACACTCACAAAAGTGACCTACACGGGCAGGTATGGACACATACTCACCGAGCTTACCAAGGCACAGAGGGATATTCTCAAGGAACTCAATATTGAAGTGCCGGACATGGCCTCGTCATAATTTGTCCGGGAAATAAGGATA
>CAINOO010000363.1 GCA_903851535.1 uncultured Chlorobiaceae bacterium
GCATTCCTGACTACGTAACAGCTCAGGGACATTCTCCATGACGAAAACGTCCGCACCGGAAAGCCTGACAACATCCATGAACGGTACCCAAAGCTGCTTCCGGGCATCTCCCTCCTTGTTTTTATTTAAAAGGCTGAATCCCTGGCAAGGGGGGCCACCAATAACGACATCAGCTTTGGGGATTATTGTTGTGGGGTTATCAAGAATATCGACAATGTCACCAACTCTGCAATGAGGCCCAAAGTTGGCATTATAGCTCTCCGCAGCATAAGAGTTGAAGTCATTCGCCCAAACTGGCGTGAAGTGATGCCCAAAGAAGTGAGAAAACCCGGCAGACAACCCCCCTGCACCGGAAAAGAGATCAATAACCCGAAGCGGGAGCTTATCATGTAATCTCCCTGCCAGTCGATCATGATACACTTGCTCATCACTTATGACGACTGGAAGCTCTGTGGCTTTATTATTGATGTGCACGTTTCGTGATCTATTCTCTGAATGAACTCTGAATGAAACTGATAGCCTATTTCACAGTATTTGAAAACTGAAAACCAGTGGGATTATTTTACCGTTCAGAATAGATAAATAAAAAAACAGTGCGCTCCAGCATTTTTTATTCTGACACCTGTTCGTCGGGCTAAATCCAAGTCATTGGAACCGAAGCCATCAAACGCCAGAGGATATCATCCATGCTCGCTCCGCCGTGCAAGACGCTGACTGACCTGCCGCCTTTGATCGTCACAGCGAATCGCGAAAGATAAAGTAGGCGGCACCGACCATGCAGAGACCGGCATAGAGGTAGTTCCAGCTCAGAGGCTTCTCCATGTACCAATAGGCAAATCCGGCAAAGACAATCATGGTGATGATCTCCTGCATGATCTTCAATTGTCCTAAACTGAAGCTCTGGTAACCGAGCCTGTTGGCCGGGACTTGCAGGAGATATTCGAAGAAAGCCAATCCCCAACTGATCAGAATGGCCAGATAGAGGGGCTTGTGCTGCATGTTTTTCAGATGCCCGTACCAGGCAAAGGTCATGAAGATGTTTGAGGCCAGCAGCAGAAGAATGGTTTTCATTGGATTACTCTTTTTACAAATACGTACAAAAATCGTATCATTGAGGAGGGTGTTGTTGTGACGAAGTGTCCTAAAAATAAAATCGAGCAACTATCATTCATATAAAAGCAATGAACAGCAGGGAAATGGTTGAAAAGGCTGTCCTTTTGGGGCTTCCGGTAACCGCTGAAACCGTCCAGTTTTGTGAAGAGTCAGAGATCTCTTCAATAATCCGGCATACTCCCCCCTATCTTGTCTTAACTCATGCGCTCCTTGGACGGTCGGGTTCGTCACCGCTCTTTGTCTTTGCAAGAGCCTCTTTTTCAGAGAGCGAGTGTGATGGTCACTATCCCGGTTTTCCTTCATTGCCTCTTACGGAAATCGGGCGAGCGATGGATCAAACGGCCGCGTTATTTGCAGGATATGCAGAATCTGCCCATGCAGGAAAGATTCCTCTTCTGCACCGGATTGCCAAACTGAAAGGAGGTCGCATTGAGAGATTTGATCCGCTCAATCCATGCTGGATATGGGCATCATTGCACAATGGAGAACTGAGAACGACCCTTTTTTCCGGAACTCCCTCAAGCCCGCTTGCTTCAATTGAGGGGTGGACGTATGATTTCAAAAACAAAGAGGAGTTTGAGTCGAGTTTGTCGGAGAGCCTCCTGGTCTTCCCGGATGTGTCATGCAGCGAACTTGATCGCAACGACCTTATGAAACTCATCCCGCAAGCACCTCCGTTTTTAATTCTTGAGTCGGCAACCATTTCAAAAGAGCCGAATGGTCATGCAACGATTTCTGCTCAGGCCCGTGTTCTGCCGGAAATGAAAGCTGGTTATCTTGGCAGGGATACCATTTTGGGGCCAATGCACTGCTCACGGGCGCTGGCGCAATCAGGCATGGTTCTTTGTGCCGCCGCATTGCCTCTTCCTGATTTTATCCCTGAAGTGGCAAGTGCTTACAGCATTTGGTATGACACAAGTTGTTATTTCAAGAGCCAGAATGATGTGACAGTGGTTGCCCGGATTGAGAGCGTGATAAGCAAAAAGAGTTTAAACATGGCAAGGGTCAGTGGATCGCTCTTCTGTAATGGTCGTAAAATTTATGGGGCGGAGAGTTTGAATTACATTCTGATCCCTCGTCATGAACATCCCGCAGGTCGATCAAACCAATAGGATATTCCTGTACCGGCCATGCTACTTCACCTTCCACTCCGATGGATCAACACTGACAAGCCAGTCGAGTGTCCGGCGCATCCCCTCCTCCAAACCAACTTTTGGCGACCAGCCAAGCACCCTTCGGGCTTTTGAGGCATCAACAAAGACACGGGAGGCAAGTAAGGTGACTGCATGTCGGGTCAGCAGTGGACGTTTTGAACTCCTGATCGTCCGATAGAGAGCTTCCAACATTCCTGCAAGCTGATA
>CAINOO010000364.1 GCA_903851535.1 uncultured Chlorobiaceae bacterium
ACTGAAATGTCAGGAAGAGCTGACAACGTATTGGACAAATCCGGATGCTTGCTCTGTTACACCTTGTCCAACCTATCAGAATAGTGATGAACTCAAGGTAGTTGTGCTTGAAAAGCTCAAAGATGCGATGGCCGATATTCTTGCGGGTGATTTTCCAATAGCCGTTCCGACTTCGTCGGAGCAGGTTGATGTGGTTTCGGCTCTCGCACTCTATCGTTCAACCCTGAAAGAGGAGTTGGGCTATATTCGTATGCTGGGATTGCCTGGCGTTGAAAGCATCAAGGTCAATTTGAACGACGACACCTTTGTGCCTCTTCGTCTTTCCAACAGGCCTGAGTCAGGTTTCCATCCCAATAAAAAGGATAAATCTGAGGGAAGTGAAAAGGTTGATGGTATACTCAACCCAGATGAAGTGATGCAACGGGCATTCAAAAATCGCCGAATGCTTCTTGTTATTGGTGACCCAGGTGCAGGGAAAACAACATTGCTCAAGTATTATGCTTTGTGTGCGCTTGATGATGATCATTACAAAAGGCTTGGCTTTGCTGATCCAATCAATGTTTTTTATTTGCCGCTTCGCGACGTTGTACGTCATGAAAAAGGTCATTACGACACCCTGCCCGCAAATTTCGCTCACTGGTCTGAAACGCATCACCAACCTATTAGTGCATCGTCGTTCAAAGAGTGGCTTCAGAGGGGGATGGTGCTTGTCCTGCTTGACGGGCTTGATGAAATCAGTAATACAGAAGATCGCCGGGAGGTCTGTTCATGGATTGACACGGCCTGTAGTTGTTTCAGCAATGCCCGCTTTGTTGTTACTTCCAGGGCAACTGGGTACCGCAAGGATGAGGGTGTTGAGTTTTCATCTAACTATGAACGTGCCGATGTACAAGACTTTACGGCGCAACAGCAGGAACGGTTTTTAAGGAACTGGTTCAATGCTGCATTTCTGGGTGAGTCTTGTGAAAAAGGAGTTGATCGGGTTGACTGGGAACGTCGGCAGAGGGCAGAAGCTGAGAAGCGAACCCTCACTCTTCTTGCGCATCTCAACGCAGAGAAGAATAAGGGGTTGCGCCAACTGGCTGCGATACCCATGATTTTGCAGATCATGGCAATTCTCTGGAAAGAGAGGGATTACATGCCGGAAAGCCGTTTGGAACTCTACAAGGCAGCGCTTGATTATATGCTCGAATTCAAGGATAGACGCAGAGGGATCAAACCACTTCTCTCAGCAACCCGCGCTCGTCAGGTGCTTGGTCCAGTTTCGCTTTGGATGCAGGTAATACTCAAAAAAGAGGAAGTCGGAAAGGCTGAGATGCACTGCTTTATGCAGGAATTGCTTGATACACTTGATGAAGCGCCATCTGCTGAAGAATTTTGCCACTACCTTGTCAATCGAGCAGGTTTGCTGGCGGAATATGGTGTGAATGATTACGTTTTCAGGCATAAATCATTTAGGGAATATTTGGCAGGGGTTCAGTTTGCGCAAAAAATGAACAGGACTACCGGTTATCTCAATGATCTTGTTATAGATTTTGGTGATGATTGGTGGTTTGAGCCGATAAGATTTTTCTTCGCACAGGCTGATGCAGAGATATTTGATCTTTTTATGGAAAAACTATTTGAATCGCCAGTCAGTGATAGTTTCACCGATAAACAGCAGTCATTTCTGCAGATCATAATCGAAGAAGCTGGCGGAAAAAAAGTCATTGCCCTCTGCAAAAAGCTGCTTGACCCCGCAGCCACTGCCAGCCGCCAGCGGGTGGTTCTGGACTGTCTGAAAACCATCGGAAAAACGGCGGCCCTTGATGCCTTGCAGCAGTTTATCCTTGAGGGGCTTGCCAAAAACAGGGATGTTGCCAGTCGGGCTGAAGAGGTCTTGCTCGCTCTTGGAGGGCAACCATACGTCGTTCAAGCAACAACGAGTGCAGGCGAAAAAAACACATCATACCGCAACCCTAATGAAGAGAATGCCGAGTACATCCTGATACCGGGTGGAAACTACCGGTATTCAGTGACAGACGAAACCGTGGATGTGCCGGATCTCTACGTTGCCAAATATCCGGTTACCAACAGGCTTTACCGCTCCTTCATTGCCTGGCTGGCGGCAAAAGAGTCGCCTGAGTTGCGTTCAGTATTCCAGGCAGAGCTGGAAACCATTGGAATGAGTGATGCATGGGGAAAGGAATTTGCCGACGATCTCAAAGAGGGAAAGGAGGATCTTGCCGGTCATTTTCGTTCAGGTTATGATGAAGATAGAAAATATGATGGGGAGGATCAGCCGGTGGTCGGGATTACCTGGTATGCTGCCCGTGCCTACTGCCTCTGGCTTTCGCTGCTTGAAAGGGAGAGGGGATGTTACCGACTTCCAAATGAACAGGAGTGGGAGTGGGTCGCAGGGGGTCAGCGCGACAAGCCTGATTCCGTCTTAAAGGTAAGGGACTATCCATGGCCCGAAGAGAAAGGTGAACCGGGTTCAACACTTGCGAACTATAACAAGAATATAGGTGCAACAACACCTGTCGGTCGTTATCCTGAAGGTGCTACGCCGGAAGGGTTGTACGATATGGCTGGCAATGTTGATGAGTGGATGGAGAATTGGTATAACAAAGAGTATCCTTCGATACGAGGCGGTTGTTGGTACGACGCTGCTGATGCTCTGCGCTGCTCCTCCCGGAGCAGCGGCGATCCGTGGAGCTACTACTGCGGCGGTGTGGGTTTTCGAGTGATTCGTTCCAGTCATTTTTCTCTTCCTGAAAATCTGATCCTCTGATATCTGGAACTCTGAAAAAGCAAGCTCACTCGACAAGACAGAAGTTACATGGAGAGGCTGGAAATTTTTTTTTGTGCAGAGTCGCTCAGTCGCAGCTTGTCCACAAACAACGCAATACAGATAACTGATTACTGATTACTGACAACTCCAATGCCAGGTCACGAAATGCTCATCGTCAAAAAAGCCTTCGATTTTTCGAAATGGCTGCTGCACCACACCGGGAAGTTTCCTAAAAGTTACCGGTTCAGCATTGCTGTCCGCCTCGAAAATGCCGTGCTTGCATTTACCGAGTCTCTTGCTGTTGCCAACATGCGCAATCACAAGCGCCCGGCGCTTATGGAGGCTGATGAGCTGCTGACGCGCTTGCGTCTCCTCTTTCGCATGAGTTTTGAGATGCAATTCATCAATCTTGCCTCATACGAATACGGGAGCCTGCAGATTGCCGAATTGGGAAAAATGCTCGGCGGCTGGATAAAAAAGGTTGAACAATCGGTGGAGAAATGATAACTTTCGTGCGGAAAAGGGCCGATACAATGATCTACCCGTTCAGTGTGCGGGGGCTCGTGAAACAATAAAGCTGATGCTCTGCGCTGCTCCTCCCGGAACAACAACAATCCGAGGAACAACAACAACAACAATGTGGGTTTTCGAGTGATTCGTTCCAATCATGCCCGTTCCAATGCGCCAAAAAGCCCATTCTGATGCCGTTTTTTCAAGGAAGAGCGGACAGTTTTTGGGCATGACATCGGGCTCTTTTTCCTGAGG
>CAINOO010000365.1 GCA_903851535.1 uncultured Chlorobiaceae bacterium
TCCATTGCAGCATTTGCCACAGGGTTTGGAGCTTCGAGAAAAATTATGACAAAGGCGTTTTCGAGCTCCACGATACCGATTGAGCGAGGCCTTACTGCCAATACTCCAGGATTCGGGATCTCCTTACCGAAGCAGAAAATAATATTTTTTGCATCTCTGATTTCAGGAGCAATAAAACCATCGGATAATCCGGTTGTATGGGCATAGTGGTCAAAGATCGCGATGAATTTAACAACAGGATTACTCTCAATCATTGTTTTAAAGTGTGCCAGAATGTCATCAATACTGTTGCAATTTGTTTCGTTTTTATTGATTTCAAAAGTGTAGATCGGGTATTTTTCCTGTAAAAGTGTTTGTCGCATAATTTAGCCTCCTTTTGTACGATGAAATAGAGTTGCGGTTTAATGGCATCCGTGACCTTGACAGGCATGCTGTGCAGTGGCTTTGGTCAACGCTCCTTTGCTGAAGCGTAGTAAAGCCTCTTCGAGGGTTGGTGATTGTGCCGCCATATAGACATCAATGCCTATCATCTGCAGTTTTGCAATGGCTCCGGCCCCGATTCCGTTACACAGCAGCACGTTGATACCGAGTTGTGAAAAGAAATCGGCAGGGGTGCACTGACCGTGGTCATGATGCATCGCGGTGTTGGGCATCAATTCAATTGAATTTGCTTCCGTATCTGCAACAGCAAAAAAGGGAGCACTCCCGAAATGCTCGCTTACTGTTGAGTGCATACCGGCTTGTTCATGTAAAGGGACAATTATTTTCATTGTTATTTCTCCGTTGGTTGTTGTGTGAACTCTTTCAACTCTGTGTAGTTATTGAGACACTATCGCTTTTGACCTCGTTTAGGCAGATTTTGCTGATTTGGATGCTATGACCGACTCGGCAAGCGTGTCTCCAAACAGGCGATCGGTAAACTTTACGTACCATGCTGCTGCCTGCGCTTGAACGATAAAAGCCAACGCAATCAGCAGCGCAGCATCTGCGCCTTTTGTACCGAATACACCCAGGGCGATGGCAAGTGCAATAGAAAGATTCCGCATGACCGTGCCATAGACAAGGGCAATAGCATCGCTTCGTTTGAAGAGAGCCTTGCCAATAAGAGTGCTGATAACAAAATTGATCGCATAGATCAACATCAGCGGCAGGAGCAGATTCGGGAGCAACTCTGGTTGCGCAAAAATAGTTTTTGCTTTGAGAGCAATGGATACAAAAACAATGCCCAGTACGCCCAACGTCGAAAACGGAGGAAACTTTTGTTTGAGTTGTTGATTGAACTTCTTCTCGCCATAGGTCGTAAGCAACCAGCGCTGGGTAAGCGAGCCGAGCACCAACGGCAGGAAAACAATCAAACCGATTTGCAGGAACACCTGTAATAGTGGTATCTCGACTATCGTGCCAAGGAGTATTTTGAGATAGACCGGGGCCAACAGAGAACCTGCTATCAAACCGACCACGGTCATCTTCACGGCAGCAGGCACATTGCCCTTCGCAAAACCTGTCCAAGAGATGGTCATGCCCGAGGTAGGCAGCAATGAGGTGAGCAGTAATGCGAGCCGAATCATGGGCTGATTTGCAAAAAATATTAATCCCATGCCATAACCGATTGTGGGCATCAGCAAAAAGTTGACGGCTAAGGTGACGCCCTGTAGTTTATTGCCGCCAGGCTTGAAAAGTTCTTGCACCTTCATCGTGACCATCATAGGATAAACCATGAAAAAGGTAAGAGGAAGAATCGTCCATCGCAGGAAAGCCGCTTCGGCCACTATTCCGAACAACAATCCGGCCAGCATGGCGAGAGGAATGCTCAAGGTCAGATTCTTCTGGAGCCAGGAGAGGAATTTCCACATAGTTAGCTTCTTTTTTGGAAAATGAGTGGTCGTTTGTTAGCATATGCTCATAATATAAAAATTAAAGTTATTTCTCAAGCTTCGAACGAAGGGTTTTATTCTGGCTTATTGGGGATCGGATTGATGGGTTGCTGGATGCGAAAAATAAAAAAGAGAGGTCATCCACTTGTTTTGTTATTAGCATATGCTTATAATTTGTTTTCACGTTTACAGAAATCATTAGAAAAATACTGATCGTATGAAAAGCGAAATGATCATCACGATAGGGGAGGGGAAGAGGGTTGATGCGGCAATCAATGGTTTTACCATTCATACCGATCAGTCAGTCCATTCTGGAGGTGAAGGCTCCGCACCTGAGCCTTTCAGTCTGTTTCTTGCCTCCATCGGTACCTGTGCAGGAATTTTTGTCTCCACATTCTGCCAGCGCAGGGGAATCCCTACAGAGGGGATACGTCTCGTTCAGTCCCATTTCTTCAACGAGTCGGGTCATGGAGTAGAGAAAATAGAGCTTGCCATTGAACTCCCTCCGGATTTCCCGGAAAAATACAAGGACGCTGTTATCAGTGCAGCAAATCTCTGTACCGTTAAAAAACACATCCTTAATCCACCAGAATTTGTTGTTACAGCGCGATGAAAAATAATCGGGTCGGCAGGCCTACACTATGCCGTTGCGTGCAGGATTTACCAAAGATCACCTGTTTCAGACCGGATGGCGTACCGCACAATAAGCTGACAACGGTTCTTCTGACGATTGACGAACTGGAGGCTATCCGGCTTGCAGATAAGGAGGGTTTATACCAGGCTGTTGCGGCCCGGCAGATGAATGTCTCCCGCCCTACCTTTGGCCGTATTCTTGATTCTGCACACAAAAAGGTAGCCGAAGCCATTGTTGATGGCAAGCAGCTCTGCATTCAGGGGGGAGTTATCCGCTCTCTTTGCGACTCTCTTCCAACTGACCGCCCCGATATCTGTGTCTGTTCTGAATGTGGTTTTGAGTTTCCGCACATCAAGGGAGAGCCTTGCAGGGAGACGAGCTGTTCGCAGTGTGGCGCCTCACTGAAACGCAAGGGTGGCTGCATGTCGGAGCTGCAACCTTGATTGCTGTTTATCAATAAAGCAATGTCCTTTCATCTTGCTTTTTGTGCCTTTCGTGTATTTCGTGGTTCACTCTTTATTGCGTCTAACCACAAAAAACACAAAATTGTTTATAGCACTATTGAATTAGAAAAAGAATAACAATATTTTACTTTTTGTCATAATGGTTGATGCGTGGAACAGTTCGGATAAATTTAATCGCGAGGCATCGCAATGGGATGAAAATCCGCAACGAAGAGCGGTTGCCCTTGGTGTCGCGCAGGCACTCATTGCGGCTGTAAAGCCCAAAAAAACCATGCGTGCTCTGGAGTTTGGGTGTGGCACCGGTCTGGTCAGCATTGAAATTGCGCCGCTGGTGAAAAGGCTTTCAGCAGTTGATACCTCCCCGGAGATGCTCGCGGTGCTTCAGGAGAAAATCGGCACTTTTGGAATAACGAATATTGAAACGAGCTGTACCAATCTTTCAGCATCCACCGAAAGCGCACTCAATGAACAACAATTTGAGCTGATTTACAGCAGCATGACGCTTCACCATATTGATGATACTTCGGCGTTTTTAAACAGCATCTCAGCTCTTCTCTCTCTCGGAGGCATTATCGCCCTTGCGGACCTTGATCTGGAAGATGGCTTGTTTCATGACGACCCGAATGAAAAGGTGCATTATGGATTTGATCGTAAAGCGCTTTCCGCCTTGCTGAATGGTGCAGGGTTGCAGGTAATGTCGTTTGAGACCATCTACACTTTTAACAAAACAAACAGGGCAGGCATCATTGCACTATATCCAGTATTTCTGGTGACCGCCACAAAAAACCAATCAGTACCTCAAGAATGATGTATAGAGTAAATCGGCTCCTGATAACCGGAGTACTGGCTCTCATGTTTTTATCAGCAGCGGGGTGCAGCGGTCGGCCAGAACATGTTGTTGATCGTGACGGCAACGCCTATACGGCCGTTCAGATTGGATCGATGATCTGGACAGGAAAAAATCTTGATGTTGCGCATTACCGGAATGGCGATCCAATCCCTGAA
>CAINOO010000366.1 GCA_903851535.1 uncultured Chlorobiaceae bacterium
GGCTGCACTTGAGTAATTACATGCGGAGAATGAGTGGAAATGATAAACTGAGCATTCGGAAACACCTCAAGAAGCTTTGGAATAATCATCCGTTGCCATTTCGGATGAAGGTGCAGGTCAATTTCATCAATCAGTATAACTCCTTCTCCCTCCAGCGGATTTTCTCGCGCAGGGTTGGCAATTGACATTCGTCGGGCAAGATCTCCAACCAAAGCCATCAGGCACTTTTCGCCATCGGAAAGCTGGTTAACTGTCAGAGGTTTACCATTTTTTTCTACTTCCATGCGAAGTGGATTCCGGCGTACTGTAAGATTGATAAACTCTGGCATGAAGAGCAGTAAAGCTGCTCGAACAGCTTCAAGTTGCAAATCAGGAAACTGGAATCCTTCGGGCTTTATGAGTAGTTCAGCATATTTTCTGTTTTCGTTTTCAAGATCTTCGCGTTCCCTGAACCACTCAAAAAAAGCCCGAAAATTGGCGCCACCCGTTAACGAATCACTGTAAGCTGAAAGAAGATCAAAACTGTGCCGTTCTTTTATGCGAAGAGGAATATCGAGAACGGCACGGTTAACAGGGTAATAGGCAAACAGTGGCAGATTTGTCAAGCCATTGCTTTCAGAAATCTTTGATTGAACCTGTTTTGCAACTATCGCCAAAGGAATCAGAATAGAAGCAGCCTCTCTTTTGTAGCCTGTGCGTGTCTTTACGATATTCCATGCAAAGTAGTTTTTCTGATAGTAGCAGATCATTTCAATAGTTGCAGACGCCTCACCATTCCTGATATCCGGTTCAAGGATTGGCCGGCCTGAAGAGCCTTCATGCTTAATGCGGTTGACAAACCATGATAACAGAATAGCGGAAGCATCAAGAATGCTCGTCTTTCCTGAGCCATTCACTCCAAAAAATACATTTAATCGATCATGTAATTCCAGCGGGAGTTGCTTTGCTCCACGGAAACAGGTCAGTGTCAATTCATGGACATGCATAGTTCACTCCTCTTTATTATCAAGGCCGGGAATCTTCCTGAGAGCCGGGCCAAATTTTTGATAGTTCACTTTTACACCGTCGTCAAGGTCTATTTCGAGCTGTTCCGTGGCAAGCGGGTAAAGGATTTCTCGTTCATAACTGTCGAGCTCTTCGACCATTTTCCTGATACTTTCGATCTCCTTCAGTGCCTTGGTTTTCTCCCCCGGTGATGCGCTGGCGCTGATGCTTACAGCTTCGAGATGGTTCTTCTCTGTGGTCAGCTTTATGCGAAATTCGCGCAGGTAGTTGAGCACCACGCTCACCGTATCCGAACGGTAACGGTGCATGTAGATGAGAGCGTTGAAACTTCCCTTGGGAGTGCTGAAAAGCCAGTAAATCGGGCGCTTTTTGTAACGGCGTACATGATCATTATAGAAATCCTTCAGGAAATACTTACGGACATCTTTACCAAGGGCTTGCTCAATAAACTTCAGATTCTCCTCGTAATGCTCAATGCCAAAGGTGATGCGCAGGAACTGGCGGAACCGCTCGGAGATGTCGTCAGTGAACCAGTCGCCGTCGAGGATGGGGATGACGTTGTCAGCATCAGGGAGGAAGATGGAATCAGTTGGCAGTGGGCAGTTGGCAGTTGGCAGGTTTTGGTAGGACCTGACATTTTTCCAGTAGTCCTCGATAGTTTCGCCTTGATTGGCAAGGATCAATCCCGGCTTGTCGAGTGAGTAACGGCCAAACATGCACCCAACAGCATAAGAGATAAACTCCTTCATGGTATCGGCCAGCAGCCGCAATTCAAGCTCTTCCGCGTTTTTGCTGTTGCTGTAGCGATAGTGCGGGTTGCATGTCAGAGTAATTTCATTCAGCGGCACTTCGGGCGTCAGTTCATCCTGCAGACCATAGGCATCGATAAAAATGCGGTTATTCTCTTCCTCCAGCCGCTGCATCTCCAGTGTCGTCTCCTGCCAATTTACACGAAGCCTCTGAAAAGTTTCATTCAAGGTTGGCTGCCAAGAGTCGGAGTTCAAAAGCGGCAAGCTGGTAAAATCCCAAGATGTTTCTTTACTCGCATAATCAAGGGAGGCAATATCAATGCACCTTTGGGATTTATTCACAACTTCTACGTCAGAGTTCAATATTTCTAAACATACAGGGATTTTTTCAACTTCACCTCCATTAAAACTCATGGTTTGACTTATAAGCTTTAGCAAATATGAAAATGAGTTAGAATTCAGATGCGCAGCAATTACAAGAAGATTCGCAGAGCCAGCAAATATACTTGGACCTTTAATATTGAATACGAAACCTTGAGGCAAAACACGCACTGCAAAATTCGACCCTATTTCACTCCAAGTAATGCATTCCTGAAAGTATCTACTCCGCGAAGCTAATCGGTTGCATAAGACTGAAAGTTTGTCAAAGCTTTGCTTATCAAACTTAATTACTAGTTCTTGATTTCCCGACCATTTACGAGTTTCACCTCCTTTGTTATGGGGTGCATAGCGAAACCCGGAATCAATAAAATCTTGATTGAATTTCCGATCAAAACCAATGTTTTTATAATCCACCTCCGTCCATGCGCGAATGAACTCATCATTGTTCCCTGTACAAAGGCCTAGACGTTTCTCTGCTACTAAAGAAAGTGCCGGAAAATCACAGAAGGCTCGAATGACATTTTGACTTGCAGAATATGCAATAGGACTACCGGGAATTTTCTTAAAATCAGCGGTAGAAGCGCGGAAGAAAAATCGTTTTGGTTTTTCTTTTGAAAGTATGTGCTCTTCGTTATTCATTTACCTCCTGATTTTTCCGTAACGGACTTGTGTTCCGCAGTTAACAAAGCCCTGCCTTTTCCGCTCAGCCTGTACTTCTGCAACCGGCTTTTTGGTTTATCCGGGATGGTTCGTTCGATCAGTCCC
>CAINOO010000367.1 GCA_903851535.1 uncultured Chlorobiaceae bacterium
ATAAAGTTTAAAAAACAGGTTTTCCCTTCTGATGTAACCCTCTCTTTATCTTATGGAACGACGTGAGTTTATAAAAACAATGCTGAGGCGCACGGGCATTGGTGCAGGTGTTGCCGTAGCAGGAACTGCCGGGCTGGTTGGCTATTATCAGCCGCGCAAGGAATTTTATCTACAGGCGGCTGAAGGAACGGAGGGTAAAGAGAGGCTTGAGCTACCAAAAAAGGTGGTGGTTGTTGGAGGTGGCCTGGCCGGGATCAGTGCCTCCATGGAACTTGCCCGCAAGGGTTTTGATGTGACGCTTTTGGAGTCTTCTGCTGCTCTGGGCGGAAAGCTTACCGGCTGGAATCTTGATGCTCTTGGTGAGCGTTTTCCGGTTGAGCATGGCTTTCATGGCTTTTTTGACCAGTATTACAATCTCAATGAGCTGTTTGCCTTTGCGGGCGTCAGGCAGGATGTTTTTACGGCATCTCCCGGTTATCCTGTTATTTTTAAAGATTCTCCTGAGGAAATTTTTGGTCAGACGCCGAAGTTGTTTCCCCTCAATGTGCTCTCTATTGTCGGACAGTCACGCAGGCTTGATTTGATCTCCTTTTTGAAAAATTTCAAAGGGTTATCCTCAATGGGGGAGCTCTTTCGGTATGAGTACAAGAGGAGTTTCAGCAAGTATGATTCGATTGATTTTATGACCTTTTGCCGTGACGGGCATGCGCTTCCTGCATTTGTCGACACGGTGCTGCACCCTTTTGCGGATGCGACGATGAACCGTATGGAGGTGTTGTCGGCAGCCGAGGCGCTCCGCTATTTCCATTTTTATTTTATGGGTAGTCCGGAGGGCCTTGCGTTCAAAATAACCAATCGCGATTGTATGACCGCCCTTATCGATCCGCTTGAGGCCAAACTCAAAGAGCTTGGGGTGAAGCTGAGGATGGGGAGCACCGCAAGGAGCCTGAAGATTAAGGGAGAGAGGGTTACAGGGGTTGTGGTCGATTCGCCGGAGAGTGGCAGCGCCCTCTTTTTGCGCATTGATTCTGCGGCGGTTCCACAAAAGGGTTTTGCTGCTTTTGCTACCGGCGATGGTGTGCCGGTCATGGTTGGTCGCAAGGGGAGTGGTTATCTTGCCTACGACGGGCGTTGCACACACATGGGTTGTCCGGTCAGCCCCGATGCTCTTACAGGCGGCTTTTATTGTCCCTGTCATGCCGGACGTTATGATGCAACAGGCACTCCGGTGAGCGGCCCACCCAAGGCGCCGCTTGCAAGGCTTGTTGTTGTGCCAGAAAAAGATAAGCTCGTCGTGAAGCGAGAAGGGCTCTCTGGCAGCGGGGATGGCGAGCTGCTCGCCTGTGATTATTGCGTTGTGGCTTCCAACGTGCGGGGTACCCGTGAACTGGTGAAAGCTTCGCAGTTGGGCCGTCCCGTATTTGAGTCAAAGGTGGATGCACTCGGAGAGGCTGATCCTTATGCGGTTTACCGTCTCTGGATTGATCGTCCCCTTGATTCGGCGGAGTTTCCCTTCTATACGGTTTCGGGCTATACCTACACCGATTCCGTCTCTCTCTACTCGCATTTTCAGGAGCCATTCATTTCGTGGTCAAATAAACATGGCGGGACAGTTGTTGAGCTTCATGCTTATGCCATTGCACCAAAGGATATCAGGCCGGAAGAGGAGATCAAGGCGACAATGCTTCAGGAGCTCCATACCATCTTTCCCGAAAGTGTTGATGCAAAAATTTTGCAGGAGCTCTTTATGATGCAGTCCAATTTTTCGCGGTGGGCTCCGGGTGATCATGCCCGTCGTCCCGGCATTGCAACGCCCTTTTCAAATCTCTTTCTTGCCGGAGACTGGGTAAAGGTTGATGCGCCGGTTTTTCTTATGGAGGCTGCGGCTTTCACCGGGCGCATGGCCGCCAACTCGATTTTCCGTCAGGAGTCGCTGAAGCTGGTTCCGCTTCCTATTGTGCCGATGACGGGGCTGTTTGCCTGAGCTGCAAGCCGAGGCACTGGACGACGCAGTTGTGGAGCAGCGGGCGAAATTTGCGGATTTTGATGTTTTCTGACGAGGGGTAGACCCTGTTGCTGAGCAGAATGACGGCAAGCTCACGTTCAGGATCGACCCAGATGCTGGTTCCTGTGTAGCCAAGATGGCCATAGGATGCGCTTGAAAAGAGTTCTCCGGCTGAAGAGTGGCCGTCAAGAGAGCGCAGATCCCATCCAATGGCCCGCGGGTACTCTGTTCGGGAGAGAAACTTCCGGAGAGTGGCAGGGCGGAAATAGCTATGGTGGTTGAGGCTTCCACCTTGCATCATCATCGTTATCAGAGCAAGCAGGTCACCGGTGGTCGAAAAGAGCCCGGCATGGCCGGCAATGCCACCAAGAAGGGCCGCATTCTGGTCGTTGACGAGGGGTCGCGGCACCTTGAATGGCCAGAGCGTATCCTGTTCTACCGGTGCAATGCGCCAGGCGAGCGATGGCGGTGGTGTAAACATGGTCGAACCCATGCCGAGCGGCGCGGCAAAGCGCTGGTGAAAGTTTGCGGCAAGGGTATGGCCGGTTATGTTTTCAATGATTTTGCCGAGAAGCATGAAGTTGAGGTCGCTGTAAAGGGTCGTTGTGCCGGGTACGGTTAACAGGGTATCAGCCTCAATGGCCTGGAAGAGCTCTTCGGGGGTTGTGCAGCTTTTTGCAAAAAACGTGTGGGCCCGTAACCCGGAGGTATGGCGCATGAGTTGCTCAATCGTTACCCTCTCCTTGCCGTTTTTTGCAAAGCCAGGCAGGTAGCTTGATACCGTCGCCCGAAGCGAGAGTGAATCACGCTCGACAAGTTGCATGGCAATACTTGTGGTGGCGACAGCCTTGGTCAGAGAGGCAAGATCGTAGATGGTTGTCGTCCCGGTAGCGCGGCTTTGGGGGCTGTAGGTCATTTTCCCGAATGCCTTGTGAAAAACAACCTCCCCTTTGTAGAGAATGGCAAGGCTTGCTCCCGGAAAAACGGTGTCGCTCACCGCTTTTTCCATAGCAGTTTCCAGTGGACTGAAATCATAGGCAAGAAGCTTTGCCGGCATTGCAGCAAACCCTCCCGCCAGAAGCATGCATGAAAGAATTATGATGCGAAGCATGGCTCCATGCCTTATCGAGATTTAAAAGAGTGAGAACTTGACATAGCGACCCGGTTTTCTTTTCAGGTCAACAAGCACAGAATCAAGTGAAGAGAGCGTCCGTGACAGGTTGTTATAGAGTGTCGGATCGGATGAGAGATGCCCCAGGGTACCCTTTTCATCGTTAAGTTTTGCGATCAGTGCCTGGGTTTTCAATGCCGCCTCGTTAAGCCGTTCAATGGTCTCGCCGGTATTTTTTGCCATCGCCTTGTCATTGAGGAGTTTGGGAAGGAGCCCATCACCATTCGAGGCCTTCTGCGTCACTTTTGAAAGCTCCGCCGTTGTGTTTTTCAGGCTGCTGATGGTTTCGGCCAACTCGCCTCCCATCTTCTCATCCGAAATAAGCCTGCCTGCCATCCCTTTGCCGCTGTTCAGGTGGTCGAGAAGCTCGTTGATTTTGACAAAGGCCTGGTTTGCATTGCCCGTGAGGCTTGCCATGCCATCCTCGGTTTCAAGGACAATAAAATCCCCGTTGGTGACTGGAGCCGCTTTTCCTGTTTTGATATCCACATATTTGTCGCCCAGTACGCCGAGGGATTTAATGGTCGCTTTGGCATCTTTGGTGACAAGCGGGGCAAACTCGTTTTTAAGCCTCAGAGTGGCAACGACAAAAAGCGAACCGTTCCTTCTCTCAAAGTCCATTTTTGAAACCGTTCCTATTTTTTTGCCCGATACTGAGACAAAGTTGTTTTCAGCAAGGCTCTGCACATCGCTCGACAGAATTTTTATGGTGGTCACACCGGAAAACAGATTACTGTTTTTGCCGATGACCAGTCCCATATAGGCGGCAAAACAGATGCCGAAAACAAAAAAAATACCGGTTTTCAAATCGCTCCATTTCAAAGCGTTCGGATTTTTCATACAGGTGCAGGTCTTGTTGATGTTAGAGTTCGAGAATTTTGTCTGACAAAATCGATCGTATAAAAGGATGCTCGGCTTCGTGAAGTTTTTCGGTCACATCATCAAAAATGATTTTGCCCTGGTAGAGCACAGCAACGGAGTCGGCCACGTGAAAGACGTCATCAATAATATGGGTGACAATAACGGCTCCAAGGTTGTTGTTTTGACGCAGCGAACTGATGAGCGACAATATTTTTTTTGAACTGACCGGGTCAAGCCCTGCGGTCGGTTCATCAAAGAGGATCATGTGGGGCTTGAAAATCAGAGCCCTTCCTATGGCAACCCGTCGGCGCATCCCGCCACTCAGGCTTTCAGGCAGTTGATCTTCATAACCTTCAAGTCCGGCAAACTGGATCTGTTCGGCAACTTTTTGGTTGATCTCCGCCTCCGGGAGTTTCAGGTTTTCACGAAGAAAGAAACCAAGGTTCTGGCTGATGGTCAGTGAGTCGAAGAGTGCATTGCCCTGAAAAACCATCCCCATTTTTCGCCTTATGCTGTAAAGGCTGCGCTCATTCATGCAGGTGATATCGGTGCCGTCAACAATCACTTTTCCGCTGTTCGGCTTGATAAGACCGAGCATGAGCTTGAGAATGGTGCTCTTTCCGACACCGCTCGGCCCGAGGATAGCCTTGATGGTGTTATCCTTGATGGTCAGGGAGACATTTTTAAGAATCTCCCGTTCGCCATATTTTAAACTGACATTTCGTAATTCAATCATGCAGTTACATATTTTCCAGCACTATCTTTGAAACGTAAAAATTGGCAATCAGGACGAGCCCCGATGAAACAACAATCCCCTTGATGGTCGAGCGCCCTACACCTGCGGTTCCTCCCCGTGCCGAAAAGCCGTTGAAACAACTGACCAGCGTAATGATGACGGCAAAGACCGGGGCTTTCAGGAAGCCGACCACAAAATCTTTGGGCGCAAGACGGGGATAGACGGCGTTCCAGAAGATTCCAGGGTCAATCCGGTGGTAGTGTTCAGCCATGTAGGCGGCGCTTTGCAGGCCAGCAAAGTCGGAGAGCGCGGTTAGTGGCAGAAACATGATGAGAGCAGCAACAAGCCGGGGCATGACAAGTTTTGCAATGGGGTCCGTGCCGAAAGCGCGCAGGGCATCAATCTGTTCTGATATCTGCATGGCACCGAGTTCAGCACCGTTTCTCGATCCGAAGCGGGCTGAAAGCATGAGGCCCATCAGAAGCGGCCCGAGTTCGCGTATCACCGAAAGAGCGGTTGAACGTCCAAGCATTGTTTTTGCACC
>CAINOO010000368.1 GCA_903851535.1 uncultured Chlorobiaceae bacterium
AGCGTCAACATCAGGCAACGACTTTGCCTGAAAAGAGTTGATAAAAACAAGCTCCGCGCCCTTATTCCTCAATGCTTCCAGATTTTCCGGATAATAAAAACAGAACGCCGCATCCTTGAATACCCCGATCCTTGCTCTTGCAGCAACTTGCCTTGCAGAACCCCGGTGCCTGTGCACCTTCATCGGGGGTGCCTCCTGAAAAAGAGCAAGAAGAGCCTCTGTATCACAATAACGCTCAACTCGTTCTGCCGCAGCCTGGATAAATTTTTCGGCATCAACAGTTTCGGCAACGGTTGTCAAACCAAGGTGCCTTTCCGCAAGAACCAGCTCTTCATCATAGGGGATCTCTCCAAGAACAGGCACACCACAATAGTGTTCAATCGCTTTTTTCTGCTTTTCCCCCTGTCGCAAACTTTTTACCTGATTGAGTATGACTCCCCTTATATCCGCCCTGGGCGACATCGCCTGCATACCCATAACAAGTGCCGCTATCCCCCTGTTCATTTTTCTGCTGTCGACCACCAGTACCACCGGAGCGTCAAGCATTCGGGCAAGTCCGGCACTACTGTCGGAACCATCAAGAGAGATTCCGTCATGCAATCCATGATTGCCTTCTATGAGAGCAAGGCTGGTCTCCCCGCCAGCGCACTTTGCCTGAAACAGCTCAAGACAGGCTTCCTTTCCCATAAGCCAAGGGTCGAGATTGGAACTCTCCCGGCGACTGGCCAACCTGTGCCACTCGGGGTCGATATAATCTGGCCCTTTTTTAAAACTGCTTACCGCAATTCCCTTATCTGCAAAATGTCGTAACATGCCGAGAGTGATCGTTGTTTTCCCTGCGCTCTTGTGGGGCGCAGATATCATCAGACGAGGCACCTTTACGAAATTCATTTCATCTCCATCCACCCCTCTTCACCAATGATTTACTTTTTTTTGATAAAGAAGGTATGAACACCGGCTGTTTCTGTATGAGCAACAAGTTCATGCCCGGTACGATTTGCCCATGAGGCCATGTCATTGACTGAACCGGGATCAGTCGCGATCATTTTCAATATCTCTCCGCTGTTCAGTGAATCAATCGCTTTTTTGGTTTTCAGAATCGGTAAAGGACAATTCAAGCCTTCACAATTCAGCTCAAGGTTGCTTGCAATTTCACTCATAAAAAAATCCTGATAATATTTTATTAATTCAAATCTTTCAGTTTCTGCTAAGGTTTCGGAGCCTTTTGATCAGGCCGCAGCTTTGCCGTAAAATAATCGTCCGCGTCAGCCTCGTCAACCATTACGCCTGCACTGCTCCAGAGAGGTTCCTCATAATCGTTCCACCCCCTCAACCCGGTCCGCAACGAATAGGCATGTTCATAGCCCAGCAACTGCATGGATTGGACAGCCAGAGCACTGCGACTGCCTGAACGGCAAACCACAACAATCTCCCTCTTCCTCGCTTGCACCAATTCCGGCACACTCTCCTCATAATCCCATTCACAGGCAGATTCCAGAATACCCCTTGGAACGTTTATGGATCCACGGATATGCAGAGCATCAAACTCATAAGGCTCACGAACATCAATAAGGAGCATATCCTGATTCTCCTTCATGCGTTCAACCAGATCCCAGGGCATGATCTCTTTAATCCCAGGCAAACAGTTCCGGACAAGTTCTCTGTAACTCACCATGAGCAAAAAAATTTTCTGTCAGATAAAAAGCGAGATATCAGCGTCGGCAGCATACTCAAGAAAAGTAGCCGCACCACCATATTCAACACCGTCAATGAACTCCTCCTTTTCAAACCCGAAAACCTCCATGGTCATCTGGCAGGCAATAAAACGAACACCGAACTCCTGACACATGCCCCGGAGTTGCTCGATTGTCGCAACGCCTTTCTTCTTGAAAGTCTCCTTCATCAGCATGGTTGCCATATTATCGAACCCGGGAACATTACCGGAGATGGCATTAGGTATCGGCCAGTTGATTGACTGAAAATCCTTGCTGCCGAAC